>NZ_JAGGPD010000534.1 GCF_018613995.1 Microbacterium sp. ISL-103
CACCGTGTCGTTCGATTTCCTCAACGCCGCCGACCCCGCGCAGCTCGCCACGATCCTCGAGGGCGAGCTGCCGACCACCGTCGCGGTGGTCCTCGCAAAGCTGCGGGCCGACCGCGCTGCCGCCGTCCTCGCCGCGCTGCAGGATCCGCTGCGCACCGACGTCGCCCAGGCGATCGCCACGATGGGAACCGCGACGCAGGAGGCGATCTCGATCGTCGCCGACTCGCTGCGCTCGCGCACCGGTGTGTTCGCGATGCGCGACAACAACGAGTCGATCGGGGGAGTGCAACCGCTGGTCGAGATCATCAACCGCTCGGACACGGCCCTGGAGAAGTCGCTGCTGGCGAGCCTGGAGGGGCGTGACCTGGCGCTGGCGGAAGACATCCGCAGCCGCATGGTGACATTCGCCGACATCGCCCGCCTCGAAGACCGAGACGCGCAGCGGGTGCTGCGCGGCATCGACCTGCGCATGCTCGCGCTGGCGCTGAAGGGCGCCGACGAGCAGATCACCGACAAGGTCAAGGGCAACATGACCGAGCGCAACCAGGAGAACCTGGCAGAGGAGACCCGCGTGCTCGGACCCGTGCGCATGCGTCAGGTCGACGAGGCGCGCGCCGAGATCGTGCGCATCATCCGCGAGCTGGAAGCGGCTGAGGAGATCACGATCTCCCGCGAAGACGAGGACGAGCTCATCGAGTGATGTCCGCTCCGCAGGTGGATCCGGTCGGGCTGGTTACGGTCACGCCCGGTCGTCGCGATAGTCATGGGGGAGCACGGATAGCTCGACCATCGGGCCACGGACCGGCCTCGTCCTCTACTTCCGAGGTGTCCTCCGTGCTCGATTCCGCCTTCACGCCACTCGTGGTGCCGCGCGTGGGCGAGACGCCGATCGACATCCGCGGCGAGGCCGACCGGGCTCGCACCCGTGGGTACGCGGACGGATTCGCCGAAGGGCGCCGGATCGCCCTGGAACAGGCGCAGCTGCAGCAGGCCGAGCACGAGGTGCGCACGCACGAGCTGCTCGAGGCGTTCCTGCATGAGCGGGGCTCGGCGCTGCGCGCACTGGCGACGGCGCAGACCTCGCTCGAGCAGCGTGTGTCAGATCTGAGCATGCTCGCCGTCGAGCGCATCGAGGAACTCGCCCTCGACCTCGCGACCTCGATCATCGGCACGGAGCTCTCTGACCCTGCGCGTTCCGCCGCGCACGCCGTGCGACGCGCCCTCGCGGAGATGCCCGCCGACAGGTGGAGTCGTGTCTCGTTCAGCGAGCAGGATGCGCGGGTCATCCATGACGAGCCCTCGCTCGCGGACTCGCTGCGCGGCGTCGAGGTGACCGCCTCGAGCGTCGTCGACCCCGGAGGCGCGATCGTCGAGATCGAGCACGGCGCGGTCGACACGCGCATCATTCAGGCGATCTCGCGCGCGGCCGCAGCCCTCAGCGGCGACGACGAGCAGAGCGCAGAGGTGATCGTGTGACGACCCTAACGGACTCCTGGAAGCGTGCCGTCGTCGCGGCGCGCCCTGAGCGCACCGGCACGGTCAAGGCGGTGCGCGGCCTCGGTGTCGAAGTGCTGGGCATCGACGCGGCCGTCGGCGACCGGGTGCGGATCGACGCCACGCACGGGCGCACCGTCGATGCCGAGATCGTGGCGGTCGACGGCGCATCCGCCCGGTGCATGCCGCTCGGCCGCCTCGACGGGATCACCGCCCGTGCGCGGGTGCGGCACGGCGGAGCGCCGTTGCAGGTGCCCACCGGCGCTGCGCTGCTCGGACGCGTGCTCGACGGGCTCGGTCGTCCGATCGACGGGAAGGGTCCGCTCGACAAGAGCACGGCATTCGTCTCTCTCGACCACGATGGCCCCAGCGTCATGGATCGTCAGCGCATCGACCGCCAGCTCGGACTCGGGGTGCGCGTGCTCGACACCATGACGCCGGTGGGCACCGGGCAGCGCCTCGGCCTCTTCGCCGGATCCGGCGTCGGCAAGTCGTCGCTGATGTCGATGATCGCCCGCGGATCCACGGCCGACGTCAACGTCATCGCCCTCGTGGGCGAGCGAGGTCGCGCGGTGCGGGAGTTCCCCAAAGACGAACTCGGCCCCGCGGGGCCC
>NZ_JAGGPD010000034.1 GCF_018613995.1 Microbacterium sp. ISL-103
GGGCCTGCGATTCCACCCCTTCTTCACGGCGCACCCGCAGGGGGCGCGTCGCCGCGCCGTCTCGGCGAGCATCCGCCGCCTCTCCGAGCTGCTCACCCAGCACGATGCGGCGAGCGACGGCGGGTCTGAGGACCACCGGGCACGACGCCGCATGCTCGAGGAGATCGACACCCTCTGGCGCACCGCTCCCCTGCGCGCCGAGAAGCCGTCGCCCACCGATGAGGTCCGCACGGTCATGGGCGTCTTCGACGAGACGCTGTTCACCACGGTGCCGCACGTGTACCGACGCATCGACGACGCGCTGCGCGGCGACGACTCCGGGTCGAGCGCCCCCGTCGTACCCGCGTTCGTGCGCATCGGCTCGTGGGTCGGCGGCGACCGCGACGGCAACCCGTTCGTCACCGCATCCGTCACGCGGGAGGCGTCGCAGATCGCCTCGGATCACGTGCTGCGAGGTCTCGAGCGCGCACTCGAGCGCATCGGCCGCACGCTCACCCTCGACGCCGAGGACACGCCTCCGAGCGCCGCCGTCTCGGCGATCTGGGAGACCTTCGCCGCAGCGCAGCCGCGCGTCGCCGAAGAGCTGGGCGCCCGCTCCCCCGGCGAGCCGCACCGCCGCATCCTGCTCGCCCTCGCCCATCGGGTCGCCGCCACCCGCCGCGGCGACGACCAGCGGTACTCGCGACCGGAGGAGCTTCTCGACGATCTCCGCGCGGTGCAGTCGTCTCTCGCGGATGCCGGGGCGAAGCGCCACGCGTTCGGCGGCGTGCAGCACCTGATCTGGCAGGTGGAGACCTATGGGTTCCATCTGACCGAGCTCGAAGTCCGTCAGCACTCGCAGGTGCACGCCACGGCTCTCGCCGAGCTCGAGGGCGGCGAGGCGATCAGCGCTCAGACCGAGGAGGTGCTGGAGGTCTTCCGGGCGATCGCCGACATCCAGCGCGACCGCGGACTCCGCGCCGCCGGGCGGTATGTGGTGTCGTTCACGCAGGCCGCGTCCGACCTCGCGAACGTGCACCGTCTCGCGAAGCACGCCCTCGGCGACGACGCCCCCGTGCTCGACGTCGTCCCGCTGTTCGAGACGTTCGCAGACCTGCAGGCCGCCCCCGCCATCCTCGCCGAGGCGGTGAACTTCCCCGAGTTCCAGACCCGCCTGGCCGCGACCGGCAACCGGCTCGAGGTCATGCTCGGATACTCGGACTCGTCGAAGGACGTCGGCCCCGTCGCCGCCAACCTCGCGCTCTACGAGGCGCAGGAGAAGATCGCTCGCTGGGCCAAGGACGAACATCTCGAGCTGACCCTGTTCCACGGCCGTGGTGGCGCCCTCGGGCGCGGTGGCGGCCCCGCGAACTCGGCGATCCTCGCTCAGCCGCCGCACTCGGTCGACGGACGGTTCAAGCTCACCGAGCAGGGCGAGGTCATCTTCGCGCGCTACGGCGAGCCCGCCATCGCGATGCGTCACATCGACCAGGTCGCAGCGGCCACGCTTCTCGCCTCGTCTCCGAGCGTCGAGAAGCACACGAGCGACGCCGCCGAGCGGTTCGCCGACATCGCGTCGGTGATGGACGTCTCGTCGCGTGAGCGCTTCTTCTCGCTGGTGAAGGCCGAGGGCTTCGCGCCCTGGTTCGCCACGGTCACCCCGATGGAGGAGATCGGTCTGCTCGCCCTCGGTTCGCGCCCGGCCCGACGCGGCCTGTCGGTCGAATCGCTCGAAGACCTGCGCGCGATCCCGTGGGTGTTCGCCTGGACGCAGGCCCGCATCAACCTCGCGGGCTGGTTCGGACTCGGCACGGCGCTGGCCGCCGTGGGCGACGAGGCGCGTCTCATCGAGGCGTATCGCGACTGGCCGCTGCTGCGCACCATGATCGACAACGTCGCCATGAGCCTCGCGAAGACCGATGAGCGCATCGCGCGTCAGTACCTGGCACTCGGCGACCGCGAGGATCTCGCCCAGCTCGTGCTCGACGAGATGACGCTCACCCGCGAGTGGGTCATCCGCCTCACCGGCGGCGTCGGACTGCTCGAGAACAAGCCGATCCTGCAGCGTGCCGTGCAGCTGCGCACCCCCTACGTCGATGCCCTCTCGCTTCTGCAGCTGCGCGCTCTGCGCGCACTGCGCGACCCGGGTGCGGCGACGGGATCGGGTGCCGATGACGAGCAGCGGCGACTCCTGCTGCTCTCCGTCAGCGGCGTCGCCGCCGGCCTGCAGAACACCGGGTGACCTGCTCTCCTCGTACGTGATCACGAGCGCGCCGGTGTGAAGATCCTCACATCGGCGTGCCCGCTAGAGTGAAAACTCCGCCCGATCCGGCGCACCCTCACGCGACACGATCGCACGCATCACACTCCCCCGATCAGAAAGCTCTTTCGCGTGACCTCTTCGTCTTCGGCCGACTTCCACCCGCTCGCAGAATCCGTGCAGCCCGTCTTCGACACCGTGCTCGCCCGCAGCCCCCACGAACCCGAGTTCCAGCAGGCCGTGCATGAGGTCCTGAACTCGATCGCCCCGGTGCTCGAGCGCAACCCGCAGTTCGTCGACGGCGGGATCCTCGAGCGCCTGGTCGAGCCGGAGCGTCAGATCCTGTTCCGGGTGCCGTGGGTCGACGACACCGGTCGCCTTCACGTCAACCGCGGCTACCGCATCCAGTTCTCCTCGGTGCTCGGCCCCTACAAGGGCGGCCTGCGCTTCCACCCCTCGGTCAACCTGTCGATCATCAAGTTCCTGGGCTTCGAGCAGATCTTCAAGAACGCTCTCACCGGTCAGGGCATCGGCGGCGGCAAGGGCGGTTCGGACTTCGACCCGCACGGCCGGTCGGATGCCGAGATCATGCGCTTCTGCCAGTCGTTCATGAGCGAGCTCTATCGTCACCTCGGCGAGCACACCGATGTGCCCGCCGGCGACATGGGCGTGGGCGGCCGCGAGATCGGCTATCTGTTCGGCCAGTACCGCAAGATCACGAACCGTCACGAGTCGGGGATGTTCACCGGCAAGGGCACCGGCTGGGGCGGCGCCGAGGTGCGCACCGAGGCCACCGGGTACGGCGCGGTGTTCTTCGCGCAGGAGATGCTCGGCGTGCACGGCGACTCGCTCGACGGCAAGCGCGTCGGCGTCTCGGGCTCGGGCAACGTCGCGATCTACGCGATCCAGAAGGCCTCGCAGCTCGGCGCGACGCCGGTGACGGCATCCGACTCGTCGGGCTACGTCGTCGACGACGCCGGCATCGATGTCGACCTGCTGCGCCAGATCAAAGAGGTCGAGCGCGCCCGCATCGTCGAGTACGCCGACCGCCGACCCGGTGCCCGGTTCGTCGAGGGCGGCAGCGTCTGGGAGGTGCCCGTCGACATCGCCGTGCCGTCGGCCACTCAGAACGAGCTCGACCTCGACGGTGCAGAGGCTCTCATCGCCCACGGCGTGCGCGCGGTGTCGGAGGGCGCCAACATGCCGTGCGTGCCTGCCGCGGTCGAAGCCTTCCAGAGCGCGGGTGTGCTCTTCGCCCCCGGCAAGGCCGCGAACGCCGGCGGCGTGGCGACCTCGGCTCTCGAGATGAGCCAGAACGCCTCACGTCAGCGCTGGAGCTTCGACGCCAGCGAGAACAAGCTGCGCGAGATCATGGCCGACATCCACCGGGCCGCGTTCGATGCCGCCGAGCGCCATGACGTCGCCGGTGACTACGTCGCAGGTGCGAACATCGCCGGCTTCGAGCGGGTCGCCGGCGCGATGCTGGCCCAGGGCGTCATCTGAGCCTTCGGCATACCCCGCGCGCGACACACCACGAGACAGAAGAGCCGCCTCCCTCCCCAGGTAGGCGGCTCTTCCGCATGCCAGTGTCTCAGGTTTCGTCGACCGGCACCTTGACGACTTTGTTGTAGCCGGTCACCGCCTGGTTCTCGTCGAACGCGACGACCTTCTGTCGGAAGCCCTTCGTGATCACGGCGAGGTAGATCACCCCGAGGGCGGTCCAGATGAGGCCTCCGGTGAGGGCATCGGCGTGCAGGTTCACCCAGAGGAGCCCCGTGAGCAGCATGCCGATGCCCGGCATCACGATGTAGGTGAAGATCTCGCGGGGTGTTCTGCGCATGCCCTTGCGGATCGCGAACCAGGCGATCACCGAGATGTTCACGAAGGTGAAGGCGATGAGGGCGCCGTAGTTGATCCAGGCCGCGATCAGCTCGAGGGTGAACGGGATCGCGAGCAGCGAGATCGCACCGACCAGCACGATGTTGAAGGTCGGGGTGTGGGTGCGCGGATTGATGTATCCGAACGCCCGCTGCGGAAGCACGTTGTTGCGCCCCATCACCAGCAGCATGCGCGACACCGACGCGTGCGAGGCGAGGCCCGAGGCGAGGGTCGCGCAGAATCCCGCCGCGGTCAGGACCGCCATCAGCACGTTGCCGCCGACGAGCTGGCCGATCACCGGCAGCGTCGAGTCCTCGACGTACTGCATGTCGCCGCCGGGGGCGAACTCGTTCCAATCGGGGAAGCGCAGCTGTGTGACGTACGCCGCGATCAGGAAGATCGCGCCTCCCAGCAGCACCGTGAGGAGGATCGCCTTCGGCATGATCTTCGGATCCTTCGCCTCTTCGGCGTACATCGTGACCGCGTCGAAGCCGATGAACGAGAAGCAGACGATGGTCGCCCCCATGAGCACTGCGCTGATGGTCGCGCCGTCGTGCATGAACGGGGCGGCGGATGCGATCGTGGATGCGCCCTCGCCGCGCATCAGCTGGGCGATGACCATCACGACGAAGACCACCATCACCACGATCGAGAACACCAGCAGGATCATGTTCATGTTCGAGGTGCCGCGCATGGTCATGTAGATGATGCTCGTCACGAGGATGCAGTACAGAACGACCCAGATCCATCCGGGGATGTCGGGGAAGAGCGCCTCGAGGTAGCTGCGGATGATCAGGCAGTTCACCATCGGGAGGAGCACGTAGTCGATGAGCGAGGTCCACCCCACCAGGAACCCGAGGTTGGGGTGGATCGATTCGCGCACGTACGTGTACGCGGAGCCGGCGCTCGGGATCGCGCGGGAGATCTTGCCGTAGCTGATCGCCGTGAAGACCATCACCACCAGCGCGACCAGGTAGGCGGCGGGCACGACGTTGTCGGTGTCGCGGGCGACCATGCCGAACGTGTCGAACACCACGGGGGGTGTCATGTAGCCGAGTCCGAGAACGACGATCGCCCAGAGACCGAGGTTGCGGCGGAGGGTTCCGCCACCCTGGGCGAGCGGCTTCGTCTTCAGGGCCATGTGTACTCCTGCGGGAACAGCGCATGGGTCGGACTTCGGGCGGTCCGACGCTGAGCATCAGTATGTACCCGAGATATTCGTCAGAGGAAGAGCGGATCTGGTTCGAAATACGCATTTAACATGCCGCATCTGCGCGCGTTTCGAAGCCGACGCCCCTCACCATCCTTCGGTGAGAACCCTGTCGAGCATCGCGACCACATGATCGGCGCTCTGCCGAGTGAGACACAGCGGCGGCTTGATCTTCAACACGTTCGAGCGCTCGGATGTGGTGAGCACGATGACACCGAGCTCGCGCATCCGCTCGCAGATCGCCGCCGCCTCGGCCGACGCGGGCTGCATCGTCTCGCGATCCCGCACGAGCTCGACGCCGAGGTAGAGCCCGGCGCCGTGCACAGGGCCGACGAGCGGATGCCGGAGCGCCAGCGCACGGAGGCCGCCGGCCAGATGGTCGCCGACCTCGAGGGCATTGCGCTGCAGATCGTCTTCGACCATGGCATCGAGGACAGCGAGCCCCACCCGGCAGCTGAGCGTGCTTCCGCCGGCAGAGGAGAAGAACTGCCCCTGGCTGCTCAGCGCGTCGGCGATCCGTCGAGACGTGATCACGCCGCCGATCGGGAAGCCGTTGCCCATGGGCTTGGCGATCGTGACGATGTCGGGGACGACCCCGGACTGCTCGAACCCCCAGAAGGTCGAGCCCATGCGGCCGAAGCCCACCTGCACCTCGTCGGCGATGCAGAGGCCACCCCGCGCCCGCACCCGCTCGTAGGCTCCTGCGAGGTATCCGTCGGGCAGCACGACACCGCCCGCATTGCCCAGCACGGATTCGCACAGGAAGGCGGCGGCATCCCTCCCCTCGCCGGCCAGCCGGTCGAGGTCGGCCGCGAGGTCGGCGAGATACGGGTCCGCTGCACCGTCGCCGCGATACGTCCCGCGGAACGGGTTGGGCACGTCGGCGACGTGCACCCAGTCGGGTCGGGTGGCGAGGGCGTGCGGGTTGTCGTAGGCGCTGGTGGTGACCGCATCGCTCGCCATCGTCCAGCCGTGATACGCCTCGCGCAGTGCGACCACGGTTCGTCGACCGGTCGCGGCCTGAGCGAGACGGATGCCCAGATCGACAGCCTCCGAGCCGCTGTTCACCAGCAGCACGGTGTCGAGACCGCTGCCCTCGGGCATGAGCGCGATGAGACGCTCGCTGTACTCCGCCAGGTCGCGGAACAGGAATCGGGAGTTGGTGGCGAGCGTCTTCAACTGCCGATCCGCCGCGGCCGCGACCTTCGGATGCCCGTGCCCGAGACCTGCGACGTTGTTGACCATGTCGACATAGGCACGACCGGTGGTGTCCATCAGGTGGTGCCGCCAGCCGCGCTCGATCTGCGGCGGGTGCTCGTAGTAGCGCTCCTGCGCCTCGGCGAAGATCCTCTCGCGACGCCGGCGCTCGTCGTCGGCGTCGTCGAACTGCTCGTGCGAGGCGAGCCCGAGCAACGGCGCGGGGTCGGCGGTGAATCGTCGCCAGGCGGCTGCCCTGTCGGGGGCGACGAGACGGGCGGCTGCGGGCTCGGCAGGCAGGGACGGAGCATCCGCCCGCCGCAGCCCGACGACGAGCGACCGGATGGCGAAGGAGGCCGCGAGCCTGCCGATGCGCTCGCCCGCCTCGACGCGACCAGTGCGTGACGCCTCGATGTCGCGGCTGCGGACCTCGAGCACCCAGTCGTCGCCGACCGCGATGCGCGCGCCGTCGTCGACGATCCGCAGGTCGCCGGCCACCGCGGCGACCAGGCGCAGCGAGGGGCCGGGGGCGACATGCAGTTCGGTCTCTGTCGCCCAGGTCGCCGCAGCGTCCGCGACGTCGATCGCGGTCTTCGTCAGGCGGTAGACGCCGTAGGGCATGACGGCGACGCGTGCACCATGCTTGTGCGCCTCGGAGACGAGCTGCGCCTCGGCATCGGGTGCGCACCAGCGCCCGGCATCGAGCGCATCGGATTCCACTCCGGGGTCGACGACGACGACGCGGCCCTCGAGGTCGGGCAGGAAGGTCGCCAGTTCGCCGGTCGCCTCGGCCCGGGCCACGACGACCGA
Source organism: Microbacterium sp. ISL-103 (assembly GCF_018613995.1). Classification (GTDB taxonomy): domain Bacteria; phylum Actinomycetota; class Actinomycetes; order Actinomycetales; family Microbacteriaceae; genus Microbacterium. The sequence goes on from NZ_JAGGPD010000034.1 coordinate 7,335, forward strand.
CGCCTCGAATGCGCCCTCGTCAGCAGGGGCGTCGGACTCGGACTCGGACTCGGACTCGTCGACCACGGGAACCTCGAACGGTCGCGCTGCGAATCCGACCCTCTCGAGCACGAGCTCGGTCGCCTCGACGAGCGGAACAGCGGTCGCGGCATCGAAGATCGCCTGCTCCCCCGCGATGCGCTCGCGAGCGTAGTCGTTGTCTCCGTCGATCTCGAGCTGCCGCCATCCGCTGGCGACGAGCAGCGCCGAACGCAGCACGACCAGCGGCCACACGGCAGCCGCCTCGTCGCGGTCAAGCGGCGCGTCGGCGTGGAACGCCGCCACGGTGTCGAGTGTGCGAAGCGGACGCTCGGGCTCATGGTGCAGCATCGACGAGACGCAGACCGCCAGTTCCGCGACCCGCCAGCCGAGCCCCAGGTCGCCGAGATCGAGCACGATGTGCGGGTGCAGACGGGAATCCTCTCCCCGACGCCCCGTGACATTGTCATCGGTGAGATCCCCGTGGATCGGCTGCACCGGAAGGCGGGAGGCGACCGCGGCGAGCGCCGCCTGCGCCTCGTCTGCGGCCGTCCGCACACGCGAACGGAGCTCGGCGTCGGTGATCGCAGGTGCCAGGGCGACGGTCTGCTCGTGTGCGACCCGCATGTCCCACATCTGCGCGCGATCGAGTCCCGGATGCTCGAGAGGAGCGAGCGCATTCACGGATGCCGCAGCCAGTGCCCCGAACTCGGCGAGGACCACCGGTGCGAGGTAGCCGGCATCGACCATCGCCTCGCCCTCGGCGAACTCGCTGCGCCGCACCGCGAACCCGCGCCATCGCTGAGTCAGGGCCCCGTCGGGGCCGGGGATGACCGCGGGCACCGGCACTCCGGCTGCCCGGTACGCGTCGAGGGCCCGGTGCTGCGCCTCTCGTGCCTCGTCTGCGAACACGGGGTTGTCGACCCGCAGAACACTGCGCGAGCCGTCGGGCTCGGACAGCACGAAGTTGCGGTCCTGATTGCTGCCCAGCTCGCTCGCCTCAGCCTCGATCCCGTAGCACTCGCGCGCGATCAGCACAGCATCGGCCGCGCTCACATCGGGACGGACGAGTCCTGCGCCCGCGCTCACCCGCGACCCGCCGCGGGGCCGTCGACGTCGAGACGCACGTCGTCTGCATGCCGGGCCAGCGAGCTGCCGTAGCGCTCGGTGAGCTGCACCATGAGATCCGGGGTGTCGCGATCCACGCCGAAGACATGACCGGGAAAGTCGAGCTCGGGCTGGGCGGCCGAGATCTCGGCCTCCTGGTCGGGCGAGAGCAACTGGACGGGGTCGCCCACCGCGACCCAGCCGATGGGCACGACCGTTCCCGAGGGCAGCACGGCCCGGCGGTGGACGATCGCGTTGACCCGCACCTCGCACCTGTCGCCCACCAGAGCGCCGTTGAAGATCCGGGCACCCGAGGCGAAGAAGACCTCTTCGCCGACGGTCGCCCCGGCGACGCTCGCGAGCGTGCCGACGAGCGTGTGCGAGCCGATGTGCACGGCGTTCGCGGCCGTCGCCCGGATGAGCGCGTTCTCCATCACGATGACGTGCTCGCCGATCCTGATCGGACCGCCCTCGGCGGTGATCACGGCGCCGTGCAGCACTTGGCAGCCGGGGCCGATCTCGACATCGCCGGAGATCACGGCGGTGGGAGCGACGACGGCGGTGTCATGGATCCGGGGCCGAGCCCCGAGGTGCTCGTACAACATGACGCCAGCGTAGTGGTGCGGGGCACACGGCGAGAAGGCCGCTTCGGGCTCGGAGCGGGCAGCGTTCGTCCTGCTACGCTGACGCCCATGCAATGCAGCTGACTCGACTCTTCTCCTGCCTCCGGCCGCCGTTCCGCGTGCCTGCGGCTTCGTCGATCGAAAGGCTCACTGTCATGCACTCCCCCGACCTTCCCCTGCTCGGACGCACCGCTCTGGTGACCGGCGTCTCTCGCAGACGCGGCATCGGATTCGCGACCGCGACGTCACTCGCGTCTCTCGGCGCGAACGTCTTCTTCCACCATTTCCGCCCTCATGACCTCGACCATCCCTGGGGCGGGGACGATCTCGACGCGGTGCGCGCAGGCATCCGCGACTCTCTCGCGTCCGGAGCGGTGATGGGCGACGCTCAGGCGGATCTCCGCGACCCTGACAGCATCGAACCGCTGCTCGACGCCGCATCGTCTCTGTCTGGCCGGCTCGACATCGTCGTCTGCAACCAGGCGATGTCGGGCGGTGACGGCACCATCTTCGACATGACCGCCGACCGACTCGATGCGCACTGGCAGGCGAACACGCGCGCCTCGCTGCTGCTCACCGCCGGACTCGCACGTCGCGTCCGTCATGAGCTCGGCGGAGCGGAGTCGCCGGTCGCGCGCCCCGGCGACAGCATCCCGGCGCTCGGTCCCTTCGAGAAGCCGACGGCCCGCGTCGTCTGGATGACCCCCGGGCAGGGCCACAGAGCCATGCGGGGC
>NZ_JAGGPD010000535.1 GCF_018613995.1 Microbacterium sp. ISL-103
GGACCTTCTCGCGTCGATCGTCAAGCCCCTGTCTGCAGCGAAGTCGGAAGGGTTGCCTGGCATGAGAATGATCGAGAGGAGCGGATGATGAAGCACGTGAAGTATGCCGAGAAGTCGGTTCTCGTGGGTGATGACGCGGCGGACACGCTGATGGACTACGCGCGAGTGCTGGCGAGCGTGGGGAATGCCGACACGGTGACCCTGCGGGTCGTCAGCCCGGACGGGAACATCGTCGATGCGTCTTTCCTGCTCACCCCGAGCACCGAGCTCACGGTCGAGTCGACCAACTCCCAGCTCGAGGAGCCGGACAACGGGGAGACCGTGCAGGAGATGCGGGACCGCATCGCGTCGTCGCGCTCCACCGTCGTGACCGAGACGGAGCCCCCGTGGCTCCTCGAGAGCAGCGAGGAGATCTAGCCGCGCGCGGGGGTCAGGCCTTCCGCCACTCGTGCGAGTNNAACCACCGACGCCCCGGAGATGTAGGCGGCCGGAGGCGACGCGAGGAACGCGATCAGCGCAGCGACCTCGCGCGCGTCCCCCGGGCGTCCCAGCGGGATGCCGGGGCGGTCCTGCGTGTGAGGATCCACATCCGTCTGCCCGGTCATCGGGGTCGCGATCTCGCCGGGGGCGACGCTGACCGCGCTGATCCCCGCCGAGCCCAGCTCGAGGGCGAGGTTCTTCATCAGTCCGCCCAGTCCGTGCTTCGCGGCGTCGTACGCGCTCGCACCGACCATCGGCTGATGCGCGTGCACGCTGGTCACGGCGATCAGACGGCCGCCGTTGCCCGCCGCGACCATCGCGCGCGCGGCGCGCTGCAGGCATACGAAAGCACCGGTGAGGTCGGTGTCGATGACGTGCTTCCAGTCATCAAACGCGAGGTCGAGGAACGGAGTCGACGTCCCCGTCCCCGCGTTGTTCACGAAGACGTCGAGGCCGCCCAGCTCCGCGATCAGTCCGTCGATCACGTCGCCGCATGCGGGGATGTCGGCGACGTCGAGTTCCCCCGTGATCGCCCGTGCTCCGTGGGTGCGCACCTCCTCGGCGGTCTGCTCGGCGCCCGCCTGATCGGAATGCCACGTGATCGCCACGTCCATCCCGGCGGTGGCGAGCGCCACCGCCGTGGCGCGTCCGATTCCCGAATCGCCGGCCGTGACGATCGCCCTGCGGGGTGTGTGTGCGTGGTCAGTCATGCCGTTCTCCTCGTCGTCGGGTCTTCTCATCCACCGGGCCTGGCGATCAGCCGGCCGTCTTCTCGTATGCGCGCATCGCCGCGTCCTGAGCGTCAGCCAGGGCATCCTCGATGGACTTGTCGCCGAGCAGCGCCGCAGTGATGGCGTTGTTGAGCTCGTTCTGGATTTCCTGACCGGCGGGCGACGAGCCGAACGACTCTCCGTACTCGACGACGTCGTAGTAGGTCGAGATCACCTGATCGAAACCGGCGCTGCCGCTCTCGGCGACCCACTGGTCGCGGATCGCCTGGTCGGACGCGGGCGACCCGGTGAAGAGGCCGGTGTTGATGCCGCCATCCTGCTCGCGGATCTCGGCACGCGCCTCGCCGGCGGCGTTCCAGGCCTCGTCGGAGGTGAGTTCCACCATCCATTCGCAGGCCGCTGCGGGGTTCTCCGCACCGACCGGGATCACGAACGCCGTGCCTGACGCGACCGAGAAGGGCTCGCCATCCGATGAGCGGAACGGGACCGCTTCGAGCTCGAGCTGGTCGACATACGGGGAGAGTACGTTGGGGTACCACTGGGCGTTCACCTGCCCGCCGACCTGCCCGGCCACATACTGGTTGTTGTCGCCGAAGGTGTCGAAGGAGTCGGTGAAGCTCTTCAGCGACGCGAATCCGCCCTGGGCGTCCGTGATCTCCTTCAGCATCTCGAGACCGGCGACGTTGCTCGGATCGTCCAGCGTGGGAGCGCCGTCTTCATCGTTGAGCTGCCCGCCCATCGCCAGCACCCAGAGCCCACCCTGGCCGGTCGCGACCGGGTCGAACCCCAGCCGGGTCGGCACTCCGCCCGACTCCTGGTAGATCTTCCCGATCGCTCCCACCAGGGCATCCGGCTTCGACGGCTCCAACTCCTCCGCCGAGACACCTGCCTCGTCGAGTACCGCCTTGTTCAGCAAAATCGCCGGCGGCTGATAGAACTGCGGCACGGCCCACACGCCGTCCTCATACGTCACATCGTCGACGACGAAGGGGTACCAGTGATCCCGCGGCGAGACATCGTGCGCCTCGAAGCACGCGTCCAGCGGCATGATCAGATCCTGTGCCGCGTAGGTC
>NZ_JAGGPD010000536.1 GCF_018613995.1 Microbacterium sp. ISL-103
CGACTGGGCCTATACCCGAGCGACTCCCGACGGCTTCCCGAGGCCCGCCGGACGAGTGGACGCCGCCACGACCGCCGCCTCCACGACCCCTGCCCCGGAGCATCCCTCGGTCTTCGTATGCGGACCGACCGGTTTCGTCGAAGCGGTCGCAGATCTGCTCGTCGCGGCGGGGCATCCGCCCGACCGCATCCGCACCGAGCGTTTCGGAGGTTCCTGATGGACGCTGTCCACCCCGGTCATCGCAAGAGAGTCGACGGCAACGCCGCAGGCGGGATGCTGCTCGAGTTCTTCGGCAGGGACATGACCGCTGCCCGAGCCATCTGTGCGCATTGCGACCGCGAAGCCGAACTCGGGGACGCGATCGCAGAACTGGATTCGGCCGGAGTGATCCTGCTCTGCCGCGGGTGCGGGCGCACGCTGCTGACCTGTCTGCGGTTCGACGGGCAGAACACGCTCGTCATCGACGCTCTCGTGCGCTTAGAGTGGCGCGCCGACGGCGACTGACGCGACCGCGTGAACGCTCAGATCAGGTGTGAGCCACACTCGCCGTCGAACACCTCGTATGCGCCGCCCGAGTCGAACGCAGAGGTCGCGGTCGGTATGAGCGCTCGGGCTCGGCCGCGGATCCCCTCAGCGGCGACGTCATCGCCGCCGATCTGGGGTGGGAGGTCCGCATGCATCACCGCGATCGGCAGCATGGCTCCGAGCGTCACCCGCACACTCGACCGACCGCCCGCGGGGCCGACGACAGGGATCTCCACCACGTCCGATCGCCGTTCCTCCGCCAAGGCCATCCAGTATTCCAGCACCGCGTCGGCGGTCGCGTCACCGGTCAGGTAGGTGCCGACCTGGGTGATGAGGGACTTCATGATCACTCCCGGAACTCTTGACGGTTGCATTCCGCTACCGGGTCCGGGGCAGCGACTCCACGCTAGGCCCGTTCGTCCGCGAGGTCGACCCCCCTTGCGCTTTCAGGATTCGGGTGATTCAAGCCTGATGTCGCGCCGCACGATGCGTTCAGCCACCTCGCTCAGACGCAGGCCGCGATCCCGGGCGAACTTGCGCATGAGCGTGAAGGCGTCGGGAATAGGCACCCCCGCCGTGAACGAGACGACGCCCTTGGCCTGCTCGATCATCACCCGACTGTTCAGTGCGGTCTGCAGTTGCGACGACAGCGATTCCTGCTCTCGGAGGCTGCGCTCGTGCAGGATCCCGATCGTGGCCACATCGGCGAACGCCCGCGCCGCGGAGAGGTCTTCAGGGGGCGGCGACCCGGTACCGGATCGGAGCAGGTTGAGGGTGCCGATCGTCGTGTTCCGCAGCCGCATCGGTATCGCCTCGATCGACGCGAAGCCGTTCTCCAGCGCCGCCTGGCGGAAGACCGGCCACTTCTCTGAACCGGCGGCGATGTCGGGAACCGACACCGCTGTTCCCGTCAGGAAGCACTCGATGCAGGGTCCCGCCTCTGCGGCTAGCTGGATCACCTCGACGAGCTGGGTCGCCTCGCTCGTCGATGCGACAAGTTCGAGTTCACCGGAGGGGTCCGCGAGAAGGATCCCGGCGTCGCTCGCATCCAGCAGCTCCTGGCACGCACCCACGAGCGTCTGCAGCAGATCCACGACGTCGTAGTCGTCGACCATCGTGTCGGCGAGGGTGGCGAAGAGGTCCAGCAGACGAGCCTCGCGGGTAGGCGCGGTCATGAGCCCGCCTCGATGCCGGCTGACGTGCGCGAGAAGCGAAGAGAGCCGTCCACCACCGCCTGCGCGACCTCCATGACGCGCTGCCCGGTTGAGAACGCCCGTGCCTGAAGCATGAGCAGCGCGTCGTTCGGACCGATGTCGAGCTGCGCGAGGACGATGCCCGTCGCCTGGTGCACTGTTCGTCGAGAGTAGATGCCCGTCTGCGCGTCGTTGTCCGCGAAGTCCGACAGCGCGTCCCTCAGCACGTGCCGGCTCACCACATCGGCCATGGCTCGCGCCTGAGTGCACTCTCCCGGAGTTAGCGCCACGGGTTCCGTGGAGTAGAGATCGACGGCTCCCATCTTCATCTCGCCGACCGACAGCGGGAAGGCGAACATCGACGCGACCTCCGCGTCGTTCTCCACAGCGGAGGCGAAGGCGGGCCACCGAGAGACGCCGCGGCGCCGGAAGTCAGGCTCGAGGACAGCGGCAGAGGTGCGCATGGCCTCCCAGCACGGTCCCTCGCCGAGGTCGAACTGGAGCTCATCCAGGCGCGCTGCCACGTCATCGCTGGCGGAGATCGTCTCGCTTCCGAGCATGTCCCCCACCGTCGAGACCGCGGCACCGGTTACCGGGAACCGATCGACGAAGAATCCACTTAGGGCATCGAGCTGACGACCGGAGCGCTCCAGATCGCTCAATGCATCGTCGAATGACTCACTCATAATCTTGTTCACGATACCGCCAGCCGAGGGCCGGCGCGCTGGAGGCACCTACGAAGACCGAGAGTTGCACAACAACCGTTCGGTGACAAGCCCCGAGCCGGTTTCTCCCTGCCCGTCTAACTTCTCGTCCCATGAAGACGGCACACCCGCAGCGACGGCAGCGCGATCCGTACAACAGGCGTGAGGTCCTGGCCGGATACCTGTTCATCTCGCCGTGGATCCTGGGATTTCTGATCTTCACGGCGGGTGCGATGGCGTACAGCCTCTACATCTCATTCAGCAACTACAACCTCGCCACCAACTCGGAGCGTCCGATCGGCATCGCCAACTACGCCGAGCACTTCGACGACCCTCGGGTGGGGCTCTCGCTCGCCAACACGCTGTTCTACGTCGTGATGGCCGTGCCTCTCGAGATCATCTTCGCGCTGGTCCTCGCACTGCTGCTCAACCGGGTGGGTCACGGCGCCGGCTTCTTCCGCGTGCTCTACTACCTGCCCAAGATGACCCCTGCTGTCGCCACGGCCGCAGTCTTCTTCCTCCTCCTCAACGGCAACTCGGGGGCGATCAACCAGTTCCTCCGTGTGTTCGGCATCTCGGGGCCGCAGTGGCTGGTCGACCCGGCATGGGTCAAACCGAGCATCGTCATCATGACGCTCTGGACGGTCGCCGGCACGATGGTGATCTTCCTCGCCGCGCTCAAGAACGTGCCGGTCGAGCTCTACGAGGTGGCGTCGCTAGACGGCGCGGGGCCCATCCGCCGGTTCTTCTCGATCACTCTGCCGATGATCTCGGGAGCGATGTTCTTCAACGTCATCGTCCTTTCGATCGCTGCCTTCCAGATCTTCGACCAGGCCTATCTGCTGTTCTGGCGGGATCAGAGCAACGCCTCGCCGGAGGCGTCGCTGTTCTATGCCATCTACCTGTTCCAGCAGGCCTTCCGACAGTTCGACTTCGGATTCGCGGCCGCGATGGCCTGGCTGCTGTTCGTGATCATCATGCTGATCACGCTCATCCAGGTGAAGGTCGGCAACCGCTTCGTCTACTACGAGGGAGACCGCTGATGTCGACGACGATCCGACCTGTCCCGCTCACCCCGCCTCCCGGACCGGAACCCCGCACCGACACCGTGTCGGTCACGACCCCCGGGCAGCCGCGCAGACGTCGACGCCTCGCACGACCTAGGAGCCTGCTCGCACGCATCCTGCTCACGATCGTTCTGATCGGCTTCGGCCTGCTGTTCCTCTACCCCTTCGTCTGGTTGATCGCCGCGAGCCTGAAGCCCCGGGGAGAGGTGTTCGACAACAGTCTCTTCCCGCGCACCTTCGTTCCCGAGAACTACATCGAGGTGTGGAATCAGCTGCCGTTGCTGAGCTGGGTATGGAACAGCGTCGCCATCGCGCTACTCGCTGCGGGCACCGTCGCCATCTCGAGCTCGATCGTGGCCTTCGGGTTCGCGTATTTCCGATTTCCGGGCCGCAAGCTGCTGTTCGGACTCGTACTGGCGACGATGATGCTGCCGGGAGCGGTGACGATGATCCCGGTCTACCTCATCTGGAAGCAGACCGGCATGCTCGGCACCTGGGTTCCGCTGTGGGGCATGAACCTGTTCGGCTCCGCCTTCTACATCTTCCTGCAGCGCCAGTTCTTCCTCGGGCTCCCCCGAGAGCTGTTCGAGGCCGCGCGACTCGACGGAGCGAGCGCCTGGGGCCTGTTCTGGCGCATCGCGATGCCGCTCTCGATCCCGTCGTTCGTGATCGTGTTCCTCTTCGAGTTCCAGGCCAGCTGGAACAACCTGCAGGCGTCGCTGATCTACCTCAACGCCGGGTCCGTCGACGAGTTCACCGCGCCTCTCGGCATCGCCTACGCGATGACGAAGTACAGCCCGACGGCCGGCGGTCACGGCGACTACCAGTACGTGATGGTGGCATCGCTCATCGTGACCCTGCCCATGCTGCTGCTCTTCGCCTTCGGCCAGCGGTTTTTCATCGAGGGCGTCGCGACGCAGGGCCGCAAGGGCTGATCCCTATCTCGCAGGGCGGGTATTCGCCCCCACATGAATGGAGAACGACATGAAGACACGAATCCTCGGAGCCGCCGCAGCCGTGACGGCATCCGCGCTGCTGCTCAGCGGGTGCGGTGGCGGAAGCGGCGAGAGCGCCGCAGAGTCGGTCGACTTCGGCGCGGAAGCCACTGGAACGCTGAAGGCCTGGGGTTTCGAGAACGCCGACGACGTCGGCACCTCGCGCATGGACTACGCCGCCGAGCAGCTCTCCGAGGTCGAGGTCGACCTCGACGCCACGGCGTTCGACGCGCAGAAGTTCACGACCCGCAACGCGAGCGGTGACGTTCCCGATGTCGTGCAGATGGACCGGCGCTACGTCACG
>NZ_JAGGPD010000537.1:0-607 GCF_018613995.1 Microbacterium sp. ISL-103
ATCGTCCCGAAGACCCGGGGTCCCGCGTCGGACGCCGGGCGGATCAGGGTGGTGCGCGCTGCGGTGTCGTGGTCCATCGGGTCCTGCGGGTCGTGTCGGCTATCGTAGCGAATCCGTCGCGAGGCGGTCGGGAGCGCGCGCCCCCAGATGCTCGGCGGCGAACTCCAGCGCGTTCTCCTCGTCGAGGTCTCCGCCCGCTTCGTGGCCGTTGTAGGGCCACAGCACCACGGTCTTGCGCCCGCCGTACGCGGTGAACGCGGGCAGCACCGTCTGCGGCGGCGCGATGCCGTCGAGGAGGCCGGTGCTCAGCAGCGCGGGTGCTGTCGCTCGCTTCGCATGAGTGACGCCGTCGAAGTAGCGCAGCGTCTCGAGGGCTGCGGCGGCGTCGCCGCGACGGTCTGCGAAGTACTGCGTGAGCAGCGCGTACGGGTACTCGGAGCTGAGGGTCGCCGCCCGGTCGAGCTCGCAGAGGAAGGGCGCCTGCACGATCACCGCGGCAAGGTCTGGTACGAGCCCCGCGATCGCGAGCGCGATGCCCCCGCCCTGACTCGCCCCGACCGCACCGACACGGGCGGGGTCGACGAGATCGACGGCACGGAGGGCGTCG
>NZ_JAGGPD010000537.1:678-4071 GCF_018613995.1 Microbacterium sp. ISL-103
CCGCAGTGCGTGTCCTCGGCCGTTGCCATACCCGAAGAACTGCACCAACCCGGGCAGCGGCTCGGTGGCGCTGCGCGGCACGCGCAGCCAGGCACGGATGGGCGTTCCGCCGAAGCCGCGGAACGACACGTCGAACACGTCGATCTGCGTCAGTCGCGTCGGGTGCGCTGTCACCGTGAGGTCGAGAGGAAGGCCCCGCGTCCGGGCGATCGTGTCTGCCCAGAAGGCGTCGAAATCGTCGGGTTCCGTCTGGGTGGTCGGGGCGTCGACGAGACGCGTCTCACCGTGCACGGGACTGCGCCTGATCTGTCGATGGGGCAGAGCCTAAACCGTGATCCACGAGGTCGATCTGTGCGCCGGCGGGCACCGGGATACTGATCTGCCGGTCGCCGTGCGCGACGGTGACCTCCCTGTGGTGGCGACCAGGATTTCGGAGGGAGCCCGCCGTCATCCGTCCGCTCCTCCAGGCGAGGTCGAGCACGAGGCCCGGGCGCACCGCGATGCCCTGGACGTCTCCGTGATCCCATGAGGTGGGAAGGGCGGGAAGCAGCCGGATCGTGCCACCGTGGCTCTGCACGAGCATCTCGGTGATCGCGGCGGGGAAGCCGAGGTTGCCGTCGATCTGGAAGGGAGGATGCGTGCTGAACAGGTTGGGCAGCAGCCCGCCCCACTCCGACCCGTCGACGGGTCCGTGCCGAGTGGCGTCGCCGTCGAACGGCGTGAGCGCCTCGTCGAGCAGCGACGCGGCGACGTCGCCCTGCCGCGCGCGGGCGCGCAGGGCGATCTTCCAGGCCCACGACCAGCCCATCGCTCCGGGGCCTCGCGCATCGATCAGTCGCACCGACGCGTCGAACAGCTCGGGAGTGCGTTCGGGTGTCACGAGGTCGAGCGGGTACAGCCCGACGACGGGCGAGAGGTGCCGATGCAGCGGTTCGTGCTCGTCGACCTCGGCCGACCATTCGAGCAGGCGCCCGTCGGATCCGATCCGCAGCGGCGTGAGGGCTGCCAGAGCTTCGCGCACCTCGGCCTCCAGCGCATCGTCGAGGCTGAGCGCATCGATCGCGATGAGCGCGCGCTCGAACAGCGAAGCGATGAGGCTGAGGTCCGACGTCGCCGTCAGACCCAGAGGAGTCGGGAGGCCGTCGGCGGCGACGTAGGAGTTCTCGGGAGCGGTGGACGGAGAGGTGAGCAGCTGCCCGTTCGCATCGGGCGTCAGCCAGTCGAGACAGAACTCCACCGCACCGCGCATGACCGGCCAGATCCGAGATCGCAGCAGTTCGGTGTCTCCGCCGAACTCGTAGGCGTCCCAGAGATTGTGCGTGAGCCAGACTCCGCCCATCATCCAGATCGCCCAGCTCGCCGCGCCGTGTCCGTCGCCCACCGGCAGACTCCAGCCCCAGACGTCGCTGTTATGGTGCGCGACCCACCCGCGCGTCCCGTACAGCTCACGGGCGGTGTCGGTGCCCGTGCGCGCGAGCAGCTCGACGAGTGCGAGCAGCGGCTCGAGCGCGTCGGGGTCGAGCAGCACCGGAGCCGCCCAATAGTTCATCTCGGTGTTGATGTTGATCGTGTAGTTCGACGACCAGGCGGGCTGCAGCTGGTCATTCCAGATTCCCTGCAGGTTCGCCGCGGGGCTGCCGGCGCGCGAGCTGGAGGCGAGCAGGTACATCCCGAACTCGGCGGCGATCGTGGCGCGCAGGAGGGGATCGGAGCCGCGCAGGACATCGCGATCGACGTTCCAGTCGCCTTCGCGCCGACTGCCGATCGCGAATCGCGCTCGAGTGAGGCGTCGCCGATCGGCGACGTGCTCGGCGAGGAGGGCGGAGGCGTCGCGCTGAGTCGCGGCCTCCGCCTGCTCTCGTGCGCGATCCCGGATCGCCTCGCGTGAGGCGGTCCGCCAGTCCCCGTCGGCGTCGGCCCACCACGACCCGGCGCGCGACGATGTGGACAGGGCGATCAGCAGGCGGCGGGCATGGCGGACGACGAGGCGATCGTCGGTGCGACGTACCTCGCCGTCCGAGTCGAGCGACACGGCGACGGCCGCGTAGGCGTCGAACTCGGTGTCGTCTTCGGCGTAACGCAGGGGATCCACGGAGTCCTCGTGAAGCGGGGCGCCGTCGACCGGGGCCTGCACGTCGAGAAGCAGTGCGTCGTGCGGGTCGACGGTGCGGCCGCGCAGCGGGGTGGACAGCTCGATCGTCGTCTCGAAATCCGCGTCCGAGGTCAGCTCGATGAGCAGCGCGTGAGCGGGGGCCGAGACCCAGGAGCGACGCACCACTCGTCCGCCGGGGGTGCGGAGCGCTTCGATGAGCGTCGCCTCGTCGAGATCGAGGACGCGCGACGGCTCGGTCTCGTCGGCGGCCGCGTCGGCGTCTCGCACTCGGACGTGCAGGTCGGCGAGGGGGAGGAACTCCTGGGAGTAGGGGCCCTCGAAGGCCATGAGGAGGTCTTCGGCGCTGCGCACATCGCCGGCGCCGAGGGCGGCGCGCACGGCGGCGAGGCGTTCGGGTCCGGCGCCCCCGGCGCGCACCTTCTGCAGTGCGAGAGCGGGGCCGTCGGGTGTTCCCGACCAGATGGTCGAGTCGTTCAGCTGATATCGGCCGTCCGGGCCGCCGAAGGCCATGGCGCCGATGCGGCCGTTGCCGAGGGGCGTCGCCTCCTCCCAGCGGGTGGCGGGGGCGTCCCAGGTGAGGCGCAGGGTGTCGGTCATCGCACTCCGGTGTGTTCGATCGATCTCGATGTCACCGTCAGCGTAGGCGGCATTAATTGCCGCTGTCAAGTAATTACGACACCCTGCGCCGCCGTGCTCAGAACTGCAGCAGGACCTTGCCCACGCGCCCGGCGGTGTTGCTCGCGCGCACGGCGTCCGCGGCGTCGGCCGCATCGAAGATCCCCGCGACCGGCAGCGTGAGGGTGCCGTCGCTCACACGCTGGATGAGCTCGCCGAACAGGGCGCCTCGCGTGGCGGCATCCATGGTCTGGATGACCTTGCTGCCCCAGAACCCCTTGACGGTGGCCTGCTTGAAGATGACGTCGCCCGAGGCGATCTCCATCGTGGGGGAGTTCATCGCGCCGAAGGCGACCAGTGTTCCTCCCTCGCCCAGGAGCGAGAGCACGTCGCCGGCCGAAGAGCCGCCGACCGAGTCGATGCCGAAGGCCACGTGCGCGCCGCCGGTCAACTGCGCCACCTGCTCGCGCCAGTCGTCCTGGTCGGTGGCCACGACATTCTCGATGCCCTGCTCGCGGAGCTCGTCGACGCCGGCAGCGCGACGGACCAGGCCGATGACGTTCACGCCACGAGCGGCCCCGAGCTGGGCGAGCATGCGTCCGACGGCGCCGTTCGCCGCGTTCTGCACGATCCAATCGCCCTTCTCGGCGCCGAGGAACTGCAGC
>NZ_JAGGPD010000538.1 GCF_018613995.1 Microbacterium sp. ISL-103
CACGTGTGGTGAGGCCCCGTCAGCGTCTGCCGCTTGACTATTCTCCGGCCAGGAGCGCACGGTGCCGGTGAGGATCGCCGTGGTCCCTTCGATCGCGACAGAGACCGCGTTCGCATCCACCGCCGCGTTCCGAAGTATGGCACCACGGATGCGCTCTGTTGCGTCTTCCGCTGACGGTCGTGCGCTCAACGTGATCAGGCTGTTGACGTTCCTGACCCCGCGAAGGTGTTGTACTGTGCGCTTCGCCGACCGGCGTTGGTGGTCCCACTCGACCTCTCCCATGAGCGTGACCTCGCCGTCGTCGATCACCGCTTTGACCGTGTTCGGCACGTTCGCGGTGGCGTGGAGGGCGTGATCGACTTCCCTGGCCACGTCGGTGTCGGTGATCTGCGCGCCGTGCACTGGGCGCACGACCATATCGTCGACGACGGTACTCACGCCGCGGACGCGGAGAGCCGCGTGCTTCACCGCGAGGCGCTCCGAGTAGCTGTTCACCTGCCCCGACAGGGCGACCGAGCCATCTGTCACGGCCACTCCGATCGCCGCGTCATCGAGACCCGGTGTCCATTGCAGCTCCTGAGAGACGGCCCTCTGGACATCTCGATCGTCGATGCGTTCTGCCGTCCTCATAATCCTGTTCCTTTCGACCATTGTTCCAAGCGGGCATCACCACTTGCCGCTGGCTCTGGCTCTCGCCATTCCCAGTTCCTGATCTCCGGCGCGTCTTCTCCGCGGAGCCGCGTGTAGGCCCTCGCTCGCACGCGCGAGTCCTGCATCTCCTGACGCAGGACAGCCTCACGCGGTCCGAGGCCGGGCACATGGTCGATCACGTCCATGACGAGGTGGAAGCGGTCGAGGTCGTTCATCATCACCATGTCGAACGGAGTGGTCGTCGTTCCTTCTTCGATGTACCCGCGGACGTGGAGCTGATCGTGGCCGTGTCGACGGTATGTCAGACGATGGATCAGCCACGGGTACCCGTGGTAGGCGAAAATCACGGGTCTGTCCGTGGTGAAGATCGCGTCGTATTCTCGATCGCCGAGGCCATGCGGATGCTCCCCCTCGGTCTGCAGGCGCATGAGATCCACGACGTTCACCACACGCACCTTCAA
>NZ_JAGGPD010000539.1 GCF_018613995.1 Microbacterium sp. ISL-103
GGCTTGCGCTTCGCCTTGGCGGGACTCGGCGGGGCCTCGAGCACACGCACCGAGAGGGCCTGGGGGCCGCGCTTTCCGTCGGCGACACCGAACTCCACGCGTGCACCCGCCTTGACGGCCGCGCCCGCGGGCATGGCGGAAGCGTGCAGGAAGACGTCTTGGCCGTCATCGCTGGCGATGAAGCCGAAGCCCTTGTCTTCGTCGTAGAACCTGACCTTGCCGGTGGGCATGGGAGAAACCTCGCTGAGTCGGTGTGGAGCTGGATCGGACGCACGTGTGCGAACACCTTCAGCCTACCGGTCAGCGAGCAGGGAATCCGAAGGTCACAGTGCGGAACCGCGGCGTCGCGCAGCGACTAGGCTGAGAGGGATGAGCACCAAGAGTCCCGAACCTGAGGTTCCCGTCCGCCGCGTGGATCGCATTCTGGCGTTCACAGCCCTCGGACTCGCTGCGGCATCCATCATCTGCTTCTTCGCGATCATCATCGGCACCGGCGTCGGCATGGAGCAGAAGGACTTCGGCACGGGCGCCTGGCCGCTGATCGCCGCGATCCCCTACTGGGGGCTGCCCGCCGCGTTCGTGATGATCATCGCGCTGCTCATCATGAGCTTCATCCGCAAGGGTCGCGCGGCGTCGCGGCCCTGAGGACACCGGCATGAGCACGCACGCCCGTCCGCTGGCCGAATGGCTGTCCGAGGCGAGCGATGCCGAGTTGACCGCCCTGTTCACCGCCAGACGCGTGCGCGCGGATGCCGGATGGCAGGATTTCTTCGACGCCGCCGAAGCGCTGCTCGATCCCACCTCGATCGCTCGAGCACTCCCCTCACTCACGCATGGGGAAGCCACAGCGCTTCATGACGCCGTGTCGACGACGACGGCCCTCGATCCGACCCCGCCGGTGCAGGCTCTCACACGTCTGGCACTGCTGCGGCCGGATTCCACACCCTTCCCGCCGGTGACCGCGGCTGTCGCCGACAGGGTCGCGCCCGTGCCGCTCGAGGCCGAGGAGCCGACGGAGGCGGGCGAGGCCGAGACCGCCCGCGCGGCCGAACGCGCCTTCACGACGGTCTCGGCCATCGCCGACGTTCTGCTCCTCGCCCGCGACAGGCCGTTCGCTCTGCTCTCCGGCGGCAACATCAGCGCCGGCGAGAAGCGGATGCTGGCCGACCCCGGCATCCCGGTCGAGTCGACCGACGCGCCCGCCGCCATCGTGCCCCACTCCGGGCTCGCGGCACCGGACGGCCGACGCCTGCGCGTCACGGAACGCGCGGAGGAGTGGCTGCGCTCCCCCGTCGCAGACCGATGGCGCTCTCTGGTGGTCGGGTTCCGCGACGGCCTTCCGCGCGGTGTGCGCACGGACGACGGCGGATGGACGATCACGACCGCCTGGGCCTACGCGCATCCGTGGGACCCGGCGTGGCCCGAGCGCAGCGCCGCCCTGCTCGAGCGCGCACGACTGCTCGGACTCATCGCCGACGACGGCAGCGAGCCGGCGTGGGCGGCATCGCTGCGCGAGGGTGCGCATGTCGACTCCGCACCTCTCACCGCGCTGCTGCCCAGCGAGGTCGATCGCATCTTCCTGCAGAACGACCTGAGTGCGATCGCCCCCGGCCCCCTCGCCCCCGCGCTGGATGTGCGTCTGCGCACGATCGCCGCGCGCGAGTCGGCCGCTCAGGCATCGTCCTATCGGTTCACCCCCGAGTCGATCGCGCACGCTCTCGTGGCCGGCGAGACCGAGGACTCGATCGTGGAGTTCCTCGAGACGCTCTCGCTCACCGGCATCCCGCAGCCGCTGCGCTACCTCGTGTCGCAGACCGCGCAGCGCCACGGGCTCGTGAGAGTGTCGACCGATGCCGAGACCGGCCGCACGCGGATCGAGAGCAGCGACCCGCACCTGATCGAGGCGATGGCCGTCGATCAGGGGCTCCGCCCCCTCGCGCTCGCGAAGCACGTCGCATCCCTGTCGACCCGTGTCGGGCGCGACACCGTGTACTGGGCCCTCACCGACGCACGGTACCCGGCGACGCTCGTCGACGAGGGCGGCGCGGTCATCGCCGGCGAACGGGCTCCGATGGCTGAACCCCCCGAGTCGAACGCACCGGACTATTCGCCGCTCATCGCCGCCCTCCGCTCGCATCAGGGGCCCGATGCGGACGCCGCGTGGCTCGACCGCGAACTCGACGCGGCGGTTCGCGCCAAGGCGGTGCTGCGCGTGAGCGTGGGGATGCCCGACGGATCCACGAGAGACCTGATCCTCGAGGCCACCGGGCTCGGCGGCGGCCGCCTGCGCGGACGCGACCGCGCAGCCGACGTCGAGCGCACGCTGCCGGTGTCGAGCATCCGCGCCGCCTCCGTGATCGAGCAGTAAACTGGACAGCTATGTCTGATGGCCCCCTGATCGTCCAGAGCGATCGCACCGTGCTGCTCGAAGTCGCCCACTCCGATGCCGAGAGCGCCCGCCACGAGTTGGCGATCTTCGCCGAGCTCGAGCGCGCGCCCGAGCACATCCACACCTACCGGATCACCCGCCTGGGGCTCTGGAACGCACGCGCGGCCGGACACACCGCCGAAGACATGCTCGAGACGCTCGACCGCTGGTCGCGCTTCCCCGTGCCGCCGTCCGTCGCCGTCGACCTGCGCGAGACGGTCAACCGCTATGGCCGCCTCGTGATCGAGCGCGACGATGAGGGCACGCTGATCCTGCGTTCGTCCGACCCCGCCGTGCTCGCACAGGTCGCGAACAACAAGCGCATCCAGCCGCTGCTGATCGGCCACCCCTCGCCCGACGTCTTCATCGTCGACGCGTGGGCTCGCGGGCAGATCAAACAGGAGCTGCTGAAGATCGGCTGGCCCGCCGAGGACCTCGCCGGGTACACACCGGGAACCCCGCATGAGATCGAGCTCGCTGAAGACGGCTGGCAGATCCGCCCCTACCAGCAGGATGCGGTCGACGCGTTCTCGAAGGACGGCTCGGGCGTCGTGGTGCTCCCCTGCGGCGCAGGCAAGACGATCGTCGGGGCGGGCGCCATGGCCGCAACCAAGACCACGACTCTGATCCTGGTGACCAACACGGTCTCGGCACGTCAGTGGCGCGACGAGCTGCTCAAGCGCACGAGCCTCACCCCGGAGGAGATCGGCGAATACTCCGGCCAGGCCAAAGAGGTCAAGCCGGTCACGATCGCGACCTACCAGATCCTCACGGCCAAGCGGAAGGGCGAGTACGCCCACCTGGCCCTGCTCGATGCCCTCGACTGGGGGCTCATCGTCTACGACGAGGTCCACCTGCTGCCGGCGCCCGTCTTCAAGCTCACGGCCGACCTGCAGGCGCGTCGACGGATCGGCCTCACCGCCACTCTCGTCCGCGAGGACGGCCGCGAGGGCGATGTCTTCAGCCTCATCGGCCCCAAGCGCTTCGATGCTCCCTGGAAGCAGATCGAGGCGCAGGGGTTCATCTCCCCCGCCGTCTGCTACGAGGTGCGAGTGGACCTTCCGCCGGACGACCGGCTCGAATACGCCGCAGCCACCGACGACGAGCGCTACCGGCTCGCCGCCTCCGCCCCGGCGAAGATCGACGCCGTGCGCGAGCTCATCGCGAAGCACAAGGACGAGCGGATCCTCGTGATCGGCCAGTACCTCGATCAGCTCGATTCGCTGTCGCAGTCGCTCGGTGCACCGCAGATCACCGGCGCGACGCCCATCGACGAGCGCGAGGAGCTCTACCGCGCCTTCCGCGAGGGTGAGATCTCGCTGCTCGTGGTGTCGAAGGTCGCGAACTTCTCGATCGATCTGCCGGAAGCCTCCGTCGCCATCCAGGTGTCGGGCTCGTTCGGTTCGCGTCAGGAAGAGGCACAGCGCCTCGGCCGGCTCCTTCGCCCCAAGCAGTCCGGGCGCACCGCCAGCTTCTACACGCTCGTCGCGCGCGACACGATCGACCAGGACTACGCGCAGAACCGCCAGCGGTTCCTCGCAGAGCAGGGGTACAGCTACACGATCATGGATGCCGACGCGATCGCAGCCTGAGCGGCTGACCGGTCGCCCATGCGCCCGCTACGCGGAGGGCGAAAGCGCCGTTCCGAGGGATAATCAGCATCCGCATGGCCGAAGTCACCATAATGGGGACATGACTGATGCGCGCATCCTGGTCGTCGACGACGAACCCAACATCCGCGACCTGCTCTCGACAGGTCTCAGCTTCGCCGGGTTCCAGGTGAAGACGGTGGCCAATGGCGCCGCCACCATCTCGGCGGTGCTTGAGGAGGAGCCGGACCTGATCATCCTCGACGTCATGCTCCCCGACATGAACGGCTTCAGCGTGACCAAGCGCCTCCGAGGCGCCGGGTTCACCGCTCCGATCCTGTTCCTCACGGCGAAGGACGGCACCGACGACAAGATCGAGGGCCTCAACGCCGGCGGCGACGACTATGTGACCAAGCCGTTCAGCCTCGACGAGATCGTCGCGCGCGCTCAGGCGATCCTCCGCCGCACGATGCAGGCGGACGAGGAGTCGATCATCCGCGCCGGCGAGCTGTCGATGGACCAGGACACGCACGACGTGCAGGTGGGCAAGGAGTCGATCGAGCTCAGCCCGACCGAGTTCAAGCTGCTGCGCTATCTCATGCTCAACCCCAACCGCGTCCTGTCGAAGGCCCAGATCCTCGACCACGTCTGGGAGTACGACTTCAACGGCGATGCCGGGATCGTGGAGAGCTACATCTCCTACCTCCGTCGCAAGATCGATCCGCACACCGAGGAGTCGGTCATCCAGACCAAGCGCGGCTTCGGGTACATGCTCAAGGTCGGCAAGTAATCCGGCTCAGCGCCGCTCGCTGACGCCGCACAGCATCCGTCTTCAGGAAGGACCGCATGGCGCACAAGCCTGACGCGGTCACCCGCTGGTGGCGGTCGATCAGCCTGCGCGCGAAGGTCACCGGTGTGACCGTCGCCGTGCTCGCTCTCGGGCTGCTGGCAGCGGGCCTCGGCACTGTGCCGATCCTGCGGAACTCGCTGATCGA
>NZ_JAGGPD010000540.1:0-7665 GCF_018613995.1 Microbacterium sp. ISL-103
TGCACGCCCACGACGGCCACGGTGAGGGGATCCATGCCCCGAAGGGTAGGAGGAGTCGGATGCCTATGGTACAGCGTGGTGATAACTGTTCGCCGATGTCGGAGGTTCGAATTAGCGTGATCTACTCCAGTTGCTTTATTAGTACATATCTTCGAGGATGGACACATGGGGATCGGGCTCGATGCGGTGACCGCGCTCTCTCCGGCTGGCGACTCCCGCGCCGGAGAGGTCCTTCGGCTGCGCCGCGAGATCAGTCGCATGCAGCGCAGGCGCAGCGAGCAGAAACTGCTCCCCCTCGATCCGGCGTATTCCTCCCTGCTTCCGGAGCAGGGGCTGCAGACCGGCACGGCATACACGGTCTCCCCCTCGCCCAGCCTCATCCTCTCGCTGCTCGCCGCGGCATCCGGCAAGGGCCTCTGGTGCGCAGTGGTCGGCATGCCGACACTGGGTGTCGAAGCAGCAGCGGCGTTCGGCATCGCACTGCCCCGGCTGATCCTCGTCCCCGATCCGGGTGACCGGTGGCTCGCCGCGACCTCCGCCCTCGCCGAGGTCGTCCCGCTGATCGCCGTGCAGCCGGGCAGCAGAGCTCGCGACACCGATGTCGCCCGGTTGAGCGCGCGTCTGCGAGACCGCGGTAGCACGCTCCTCGTCACCGAATCCCCCGCTTCGGGCGCCTGGCCTCAGAGCGAGGGCTCCATCCGTCTGCACGACCAGCAGTGGCTGGGCATCGGCGAGGGGTGGGGGCTGCTCGAGGGGTCGACGGCGACCGTGACCGCGAAGACGCGGCACAGCCCGCTGGCCTCGAGCGTGCGGGTGCGCCTTCCTGGCAGCCATGGCGCGGTCGAAGAGCTCCCGACCGAGGTCGTCGCAGAGACCAGGACCGAGCTCACGGCGCTGCCCGCCCTCCGTGGCGGAGATGAGCCCCCGACCGAATATCCGCGACTGGCGGCGGCAGGATGACCGCTCCTCTTCGCGTCATCGTCCTGTGGTTCCCCGACTGGCCACTGCGCGCCGCACTGGGCGGAGCGCCCCCACATCCGCCGACAGCTCTGGTGCACGCCAACACCGTCGTCGCCTGCACCGCATCGGCGAGAGAGCACGGCGTGCGCGCCGGTCAACGTCGCAGGGTCGCACAGGGGCACATCTCGTCGCTGCGAGTGCTGCCGCATGACACAGCCCGTGACGAGCGCGCCTTCCTCCCGGTGCTGCAGCTCATCGAGAAGCACGCCCCCGGTGCGGCTCTGCTGCGCCCTGGGCTCGCCGCTGTCCGCGCGCGGGGCATATCCCGCTACCACGGCGGTGAAGCCGAGGCCGGAGCGGCTCTGATCGGCATCCTCGAGGAAGCGGGCTTCCCCGAGGTGCGCGTGGGTATCGCCGACGGCCCCTTCACGGCCGAGCTCGCCGCCAGAGGACGCACGTCCTGCACCGTCGTCCCCCCGGGACTCGCGAAGGACTTCCTCGGGCCCCTCCCCGTTCGAGTCCTGAAGGATGAACAGCTCACCGATCTGCTCATCCGGCTCGGGGTGCGCACGCTCGGCGAGTTCGCCGCTCTCGACGAGATCGACGTCCGTGATCGCTTCGGCGAGCGCGGGTCGCGACTGCATGCCCTCGCCGGAGGGTCGGACTCCCGCGCAGTGGTGGCGCGCCCGCCCGACCCCGAGCTGGTGCGCTCGGTCGAGTTCGAACCTCCCCTGGCCGGAGCGGATCAGGTGGCGTTCGCGGTACGTCAGACGGCGGATGCGGTGCTGCTCGCTCTCGGTGAGGCATCAGTGGTGTGCACCGAGGTACGGATCGATCTGGTCGACGACGACGGCAAAGTGTTCTCCCGCCCGTGGCCGCACCCCACATGCTTCGACGCCGCAGACCTCGTCGACCGGGTGCGCTGGCAGCTCGAGGCACTGGGAGCGGAATCCGCCAAGGAGCCGGTCGACGAGGCCCGCGCATTCGGCGGAATCACCCTGGTGCGGATCATCCCTGTGGCCGTCGACGACGCCGCCCACCATCAACCCGGGCTCTTCGGGTCAGGCACCGACGAGCGCCTGCATCATGCCATCTCACGCGTGCAGACCATGCTCGGTCATGAGGGGGTGGTCACCGCCGCTCTCTCCGGGGGACGCTGGCTCGCTGACCGGCAGGTACTCACTCCCTGGGGCGAACGTGCCGTTGCCCCGCAAGACCCGGAACGACCATGGCCTGGCAGTCTGCCCGACCCGCTGCCTGCTGAGGTGTTCCGCCCTCCTCGGCCTATCGGAGTGCTGGCGCCTGACGGCGAGACAGTCCATGTCGATGACCGAGGGGCCCTCTCGGCGGTGCCGACACGCATCGACGGCGATGACGTGCAGGCGTGGGCCGGCCCCTGGCCGATCCACGAACGCCGGTGGGATGCCACAGGCGGCAAGAAGGGGCATCGACTGCAGATCATCGACGACCACGACCGCGCCTGGCTCGTCTTCTGCACCGGAGACCGCTGGTGGGCGGAAGGGCGGTATCGCTGATGGGCTGGCACAATCCTCCCCTGTCGTGGAACGAGTTGGAACGCACCCTCAGCGGCGACGAGTCGCCCTACCCCACCGGCGGGACGCCTCCGCCCATCCGTCCGGACCCCGGCCCCGTCAGCACCCGTCGCAAGAGGACCCCTCCGACATCGGTGAGCCGACCGGAAGATCCCGTGCCGTATGCCGAACTGCACGCGCATTCGTCGTACTCCTTCCTCGACGGTGCCTCATCTCCGGAAGATCTTCTGGCAGAGGCCGAACGACTCGGCCTCACGGCGCTGGCTCTCACCGACCATGACGGCTTCTACGGTGCCGCCCGGTTCGCCGAGGTCGCCGAGCTGATGGAGGTGAGCGTGCAGACCGTGTACGGCGCCGAGCTCTCGCTCGGGCTCGATGCCCCGCAGCGAGGTGCGTCTGATCCGGTCGGCGAACATCTGCTCGTGCTCGCCGACGGGCTCGAGGGCTATCACCGGCTCTCCGGCGCCATGACGGCAGCTCATCTCCGAGGAGGCGAGAAGGGGCGCCCCGTCTACGACCTCGACGAACTGGCGGCGACAGCCGACGGGCACTGGACGATCCTCACCGGATGCCGCAAGGGCGGCGTCCGTCGAGGACTCGAGGCCGGAGACGCTCAGACACCGCTGCGTCGCCTGGTCGATCTGTTCGGCCAGGACCACGTGGCCGTCGAGCTCTTCGATCACGGCGACCCGCAGGACACCCGCCGCAACGACGCTCTCGCAGACCTCGCCAGACAGATGCGCCTTCCCGTGGTCGCGACGAACAACGTGCACTACGCCGCACCCGAGCGCGCAGCCCTCGCCGAAGCCGTCGCCGCAGTCCGGGCAGTGCGCAGCATGGACGAGCTCGACGGCTGGCTGCCGGCGCATGGCGGGGCACATCTGCGCAGCGGCGCCGAGATGGCAGCGCGTTTCCGTCGTCACCCCGGCGCGATCTCCTATGGTCTCGAGCTCGCCGCCGCATCCGCCTTCCCCCTGCGTCGGGCGCGCCCCGCGCTGCCCAAGCAGAAGGTTCCTGACGGGCACACGCCGATGAGCTGGCTGCGCCATCTCGTCTGGGAGGCAGTGCCGACGAAGTATCCGAACCTCGACGACGACGGCCGACGCAGGATCGGCCGCGAGCTCGACGTCATCGCCGAGAAGGACTTCCCCGGCTACTTCCTCATCGTGCACGGCATCGTCACCGAGGCGAAGCGACGCGGCATCCTCTGCCAGGGCCGGGGCTCCGCCGCGGCGAGCGCGGTCTGCTATCTGCTGGGGATCACCGCCGTCGATCCGATCCTCTACCGCCTGCCCTTCGAACGGTTCCTCGCGACCACACGCCAGGAGGAGCCGGACATCGATGTGGACTTCGACTCCGATCGCCGCGAGGAGATCATCCAGTGGGTGTACCGCGAGTACGGCCGAGAGCGCGCCGCCCAGGTGGCGAACGTCATCCAGTACCGCCCCAAGAACGCCGTGCGCGACATGGCCAGAGCCCTCGGATACTCGCCGGGGCAGCAGGATGCCTGGTCGAGACAGGTCGACGGCTGGAGTTCGGGGCTGGAGGTCGCCGAGGAACACGACATCCCCGCGAACGTGCTCGACTATGCCGGCGAGCTGTTGAAGGCCCCTCGGCATCTCGGCATCCACTCGGGAGGCATGGTGCTCACGGCGAGGCCCGTCGGAGAGGTCGTACCCGTCGAACATGCGCGCATGGAGAACCGGACGGTCATCCAATGGGACAAGGACGACGCCGCCTGGATGGGACTCGTGAAGTTCGATCTGCTGGGGCTGGGCATGCTGGCGGCGCTTCAGCACTGCTTCGATCTGATCCGCGAGGCCACCGGCGAGGAGTGGAAACTCGAGACTCTTCCCAAAGAGGAGCCGGCCGTCTACGACATGCTCTGTCGCGCTGATTCGATCGGAGTGTTCCAGGTCGAATCCCGCGCACAGATCGGTCTGCTCCCCCGACTGCAGCCGCGGGCCTTCTACGATCTCGCCATACAGATCGCCCTCATCCGCCCCGGCCCCATCCAGGGCGGGGCCGTGCATCCCTTCGTCCGCCGCAAGATGGCGAAGGATGCGCTCGACGAGGAGAACCGCGCCAGAGTCGCCCGCGGCGAAGAACCGGTGGTGCTCGAGATCCCCTACCCTCACGACGATCTCAAGCCGATCCTCGAGCGGACGCTCGGCATCCCCATCTTCCAGGAGCAGCTGATCCAGATGGCGACGGCCATCGGCGACTGCACCGCCGACGAGGCCGACCTGCTGCGACGCGCCATGGGTTCCAAACGCGGACTCGAGAAGATCGAGAAGGTCCGCGACAAGCTCTACGCGGGAATGAGCAGGCGAGGGCTCTCGTCCGAGCAGTCGGATCGCATCTACGCGCAGATCCAGGCGTTCTCCAACTTCGGATTCGCCGAGTCGCACTCGCTGTCGTTCGCACTCCTGGTCTATGCCAGCTCATGGCTCAAGCTGCACTATCCGGCGGCTTTCCTCGCCGGGCTGTTGCGATCACAGCCGATGGGCTTCTACTCCGCATCGACGCTGACCGCGGATGCGCGTCGGCACGGGGTCGAAGTACGTCGTCCGGATCTGCACGCCTCGGGGGCGACCGAGACCCTGGAGCCTCTCTCCGGCGCACCTCTGCGGACGCCGACGGGACTCGACTCCTGCAGCGATCGCTCACAGCCCCGGGTGCCTCGCTTCGACAGGTCGGCACCGGACGAGTCGAAGGAGCACCGGAGGGACGGTGGCTACGCGGTACGCATGGGCCTCAGCGGCGTGCGCGGCATCGGCCTGCCTCTGGCCGAGCGCATCGTCGCAGCACGAGACGCCGACGGTCCGTTCGCAGATCTGAACGATCTGGTGAGAAGGACGGACGCCACGGCGGCGCAGCTGGAGTCGCTGGCGACCGCCGGCGCCTTCGAGAGCCTCGGGCTGCAGCGCAGAGAGGCGATCTGGCTGTCCGGCGCGGCAGCCGAAGACCGTTCACGATTCCTCCCGGGAACCACCGTCGCCGTGCAGCCGCCGCTGTTCACCGACCAGTCCAGCTACGAGCGACTCTCCGCCGATCTCTGGGCGACCGGGGTCTCGACCGACGACCATCCGATGGCGCATTTCCGCACTCCGCTGCAGAAGCGGGGGGTGCTCTCCTCGGCTGACCTTCAGACCCACGAGGTCGGTCGTCGCGTCGAGGTCGCAGGGCTCGTGACGCATCGACAACGGCCGGCCACCGCGGCCGGGGTGACCTTCCTCAATCTCGAAGACGAGAACGGCCTGGTCAACGTCATCTGCTCGACCGGCGTCTGGGGCCGCTACCACCGAGTCGCCCGCGATTCACCGGCTCTCATCATCCGCGGCATCCTCGAGCGTTCTCCGGAGGGCGTCATCAACGTCCTCGCCGACGCGTTCGAAGATCTCCGCACCGGAGTCACCCACCGATCGAGAGACTTCAGGTGAACATCACCAGAAGCGCTCGGGCTCCGGTTCCGGCACACGATCTCCGCCGCCCCAGCGATCTGCTTCCGCCTTCGCCGCCTCGACGGCGGCATCTGCACCGTGCAGGGCCGTCTGGGCTCCCGTCACCCCCGCACCATCACTGTCGGCCTCGACCGTGAGCGTCGTCCACGAGCTGTTGCCGCCGAGGGTGACGGTGCAGTCGACGACCCGGCCCAGCCATCGGATGCTCTCGCCTCGTGGCTGCTCCGCACGCCGATACCTGATACCGGTGTCGAGATCGATGACGGAGAGCACAGCAGCCTCTCCGGTCAGCTCGTCGACGCGCTCCGACACCTCGACGCGATGGCCGTGAGCGATGGCGAGTTGCGCGTTCAGCACGAGCTTTCTGTCCATGAATCCACTCTATGAGTGGACGTTCTCACGGCAAGCCCCAGTCTTGGAAGAAACATTCGTAGATTTCTTTGTCCCCCAAATGGCGGACAAGACGATTAAGCGATATTCTGCTACGAGTAGCGGGGGCTACCGGCTGAGATCTGGGGAGATCAGCCGAGAGAGCAGCGAGATCCTTCGCCGCCTCCCTACCGTCCGGGAAGGACGGTGAGCCCTCTCGAGCGATCCAAAATGGGGTTTGGATGACTCGGGAGGGCAACCATCCCGCGAGCACCGTTTCGGCCGAGTTGCGTCAGCGATCCAGCCGCGCTCGCAGGGAGTCGAGCAGCAGGCCGACTCCGAGCTCGAATGTGCGGTCCGCCCTGGCGGTCCCGCGCTCCGCTGCTGTCAGCAGTCGTCCGAGTGTGCGCGTGTCGCCTCCCGGCTCCCACACTTCGTCCGGCGATGCCAGGTCGAGCCCGAATCCGATCGCGAACGCGTCGACGACGGCGATCACCGAGAGGACATCGTCTTCGGGGAACCCGCCGTCGACGAGCACCGTCGCGAGGTCGTCGTACGCAGCGATGACCCCCGGGTGGGTGACCGTCTTGCCCACCAGCAGCGGCACGAGCTGGGGATGATCCGCAGACATGCGGCGCTGCGCCGCGAGCAGATCCCGGAGGAACCGATCCCAACTCCGCCCACGCGGTTCGACGCGGTAGTCATCGACGAGCCTGCCGCGCATGACCTCGATGATGCCGTCCATGCCGTCGACATGGTTGTAGAGCGACGACGGCCGCACCCCGAGGCGGCGCGCTATGGCGTTCACGCCGAACGGTTCTCCGGCCCTCGCCAGTTCGAGGCCGGCGGCACCGATGATGTCGGGCGAGAGCAGGGGACTCGACGGCCGGGGCATCGCACGCTCGCTTTCGATCTCGAGGTCCGCGAGAAAAGTCTTCCCCGCAGCATCCCTCCTGTGCATAATAGTGAACACCATTCGTTGACGAACACCATTCGTTTTTGATGAGCGCCCCACCCGACGCCCCTCCGGCATCATCCTTCGCACACCGCCGTGCCNNCGTGCCATCTCCCCTGGAGTCTCATGACCGCCATCGACCTCAGCACTCGAGTACCTCTGAGGCTGCCCACTGCCACCGCGACCTTCGCGATCGGCATCGCCGGCTACCTCGGCGTCAACCTGTCGCCGTACATGATCACCGCCGCGCAGACCGGGCTCGGCATCGATGTGCTCGCCGCCAGCTGGCTCGTCACCGCCACGCTGCTGCTGACCGCGGTGACCGGTCTCGCGATCGCGCCGCTGTGCGCTGGCACGCATCGAC
>NZ_JAGGPD010000540.1:7751-8127 GCF_018613995.1 Microbacterium sp. ISL-103
GTGGCTCGCGCCGGACTCGCTCTCGCGACACTCGGATTCGCCACCGCCGCGCTGGCGCCAGGCATCATGCTGCCTGCACTCCTGCTCGGCGGCGCGGGAGCGGGTGGCGCCGTCGCCGCATCCGGCGCAGCCCTCGCCGCCTTCCGCAATCCCGACAGAGTCGCCGGATTCAACGGACTCGCCAATCGCGGCGTGATCACGGTCGTACTCGCGGTCATCCCTCTGATCGGCCTCGCCCCTGTCGACGTCTTCGGCGCACTCGCGCTGTTCAGCATCCTCGGTCTCCTCGCGTCCGCCTGGCTGCCCGAGGCACCCGTCGTCGGCCCTCAGGCCGCGGCGGCAGTCGCAGAGGCGATGCCGATCGACGTCCCCCCGA
>NZ_JAGGPD010000541.1:0-1928 GCF_018613995.1 Microbacterium sp. ISL-103
ACGTGCGGTAGTTGATGTCCGATGAGCGGGTGCCGGGGCCGATGTGCAGCGCCGTCTCTCCGAGTCGCACCCATACCGCGGTGCCGGGAGGGGTGGCGGATCGCACGGATCGCCGAGCACCCACGACGGTCATCACGACGGCGTAGACCATGAGTGCGATGCTCGCCACGGGAAGAAGCGCCGACATTCCCCGACCGCCGCCTGTGGCGCTCAGATTCAGGATGCTGATAACCAGCGCGGCTGTGAGCGCAAGCCACATCACGATCGCTGCGGGACGGGTGAGCGCATAGATCGCCGCGTCGCGTGCCATGCCGCGCAGGAGCCGATCGTCGACGGTGATGCTCACGGGCGCCGCCTCACCCGAGCGTCATCGGAAGCGGTCGGCCCGAGAGTCCACGGCCCTGCGATGCGAGGGCGAGGGCGAGGTCGCGGATCGCCACGGCCGCGGCATCCGCCGTATCGGTCAGCACGATGGGCACGCCCTCGTCGCCGCCCGTGCGGAGCGCCGGGCTGAGGGGGATCGTGGCGAGCAGGGGCACGTGGTGCGTCTCGGAGAGCGCCGCGGCGACCGCGGCACCTCCGCCGGACCCGAACAGGTCGATCACGGTGCCGTCCGGAAGAGCGAAGGCGCTCATGTTCTCGACGACGCCGATCACCCGCTGACCGGTCTGGCGCGCGACGAGGCCGCTGCGGATCGCCACGTCGGATGCGGCGGGCTGCGGGGTTNNGTCGAGATCACCGAAGAACACGTCGGTCAGGAACTGCTGCACGGTGCGGTGCAGCATGGGCCCGCGCCAGGCGACGACCGCCTCACCGTCGCGCAGGAACATGCCGATCGAGATGGTCTTCACCCCGTGGGCGACCGGCGGGAGCATCAGGTCGTCGATCCGAGTCGGCTGGGTTCCCGCGGGGATCCCGAGGAGGCCGGGGATCGAGAACCCGTGCACGTCGGCGTCGACGAGTCCGACCGCCAGGCCCTGTGCCGCGAGGGCGGCGGCGAGGTTGGCTGTCACGGTCGACTTACCGACCCCTCCCTTGCCGCTCGAGACCAGGATCACACGCGTGAGCGAGTCGGGTCCGAAGGGCATCTGGCGGGGAGGCCGGCCGTCGCGCAGCTTCTCGGTCAGCGCCTTGCGTTCGGTCGGGGTCATCACTCCGACCTCGACGTCGACCTCGCTGACTCCGGTGACGGATGCTGCGGCGGCGCGGACGTCCGATTCGATGCGCGCGGCAGCCGGGCATCCGACGATCGTCAGGACGATGCCCACGTGAGCATGTCCGTCGGCGACGGAGATGTCGCGCACCATGTCGAGATCGCCGATGGGCCGTCGCAACTCGGGGTCGGTGACGGCGGCGACCGCCGCTCGGACGGCGTCCGCCGAGCTCATGAGGTGGAGCGACCGCTGGGCCGGCGATCGCTCGGCTGCTCGTCGCCCTCACCGAGCTCGGCCAGCAGCGCCTTGAGCTCGTGACGGAGGACGTCGCGTGTCACGACCTGCGAGTTGCGTTCCTCGAGAGACATCCGCAGGGCCACGATCTCGCGGGCGAGGTATTCGGTGTCGGCGAGGTTGCGCTCGGCGCGCTGACGATCCTGCTCGATCTGCACCCGGTCGCGGTCGTCCTGGCGGTTCTGTGCGAGCAGGATCAGGGGAGCGGCGTACGACGCCTGGAGCGAGAGCATCAGCGTGAGGGCCGTGAACCCGAGCGCCGCGTCGTCGAAGCGCAGGTTGTCGGGCAGCAGCGTGTTCCAGAGGATCCAGAGCACGCAGAACAGGGTCAGGATGAGCAGGAACGCGGGCGTTCCCATCGCGCGCGCCACCCACTCGGTGAAACGGCCGAAGCGGTCACGCGATGTCGATCGCTGGCGAGAGGTGCCGCGCCCCAGGGGGGCGTCGAGCTGAGGAGAGCGTGAGCGCGAGCGGGCCATC
>NZ_JAGGPD010000541.1:1959-4897 GCF_018613995.1 Microbacterium sp. ISL-103
CCTTCGAGACCGTCGGCTCATCGCTGGCGTGGGTGCGCCAGTCGTCGGGCAGCAGGTAGTCGAGAACGTCGTCGATGCTGATCGCGCCGACCAGTCGGTGCGCGGCGTCGAGCACCGGCAGCGACACGAGGTCGTAGCTGGCCAGCATCCTGGCCACCTCGGCGGCGGACGCGGTGACGCGCACGGGTTCGAGGCTGTCATCCATGATCGCGCCGAGACGCTCATGCGGCGGATAACGCAGCATCCGCTGGAAATGCACCATGCCGAGGAGTCGACCGGTCGGCGTCTCGAAAGGAGGGAGCGTGACGAAGACGGCGGCCGCGAGGGCGGGGTGGAGCTCGTGCCGACGGATCAGCGCCAGCGCTTCTGCCACGGTCGCATCGGCGGAGAGGATGATCGGCTCCGGCGTCATGAGACCACCGGCGGTGTCAGGGCCGTAGCGGAGCAGCATCCTGACGTCTTCCGCCTCTTCCGGCTCCATCAGCTCGAGCAGCTGCTCGAGTCGGTTCGGCGGCAGCTGGGCGAGGAGGTCGGCGGCGTCGTCGGGCTCCATCTGATCGAGGATGTCGGCTGCGCGCTCGTCGCCGAGGCGATCGAGGATGTGCACCTGCTCGTCTTCGGGCATCTCTTCGAGGGCATCGGCGAGACGGTCGTCGGAGAGCTCCTCGGCGACCTCGATCATGCGCTGCTGCGGCAGGTCGAGCAGGGTGTTGGCGAGGTCGGCGGCATGCAGCTCGGAATACGACGCGACGAGCTGTTCAGCGGACTGCGACTCACCGGGAGCGCGCTCCTCGGCGACCTCGCTCCAGGCGGCGAACGTCGTGGGGCCCTTCGCGAACGGCGACGCGCTGGTCTTCGGACGCCGCAGGAACAGCTGCGTGATCGCCCACTCGCCGAGACGGTTGGGTTCGATCGCGACGTCTTCGATGACCGCCGAGCCGGTGCCGTCGACGAGAGTCACCCGACGACCGAGGAGTTCGGCGAGCACCCGCACCTCGCCGGCGCGCGGAGAGAACCGCCTCACGTTGATGAGACCGGTGCTGATGACCTGCCCCGCACGGATCGACGTCACACGGCCGATCGAGAGGAAGACCTGCCTGCGTCCGGGGATCTCGACGACGAGACCGATGACCCGGGGAGCACCCGTACTTCGGTAGACGATGACGACATCACGGACTGTGCCGAGCCGGTCGCCCACGGGGTCGAAGACGGCGCAGCCTGCAAGGCGCGCGGCGAATACCCGTTGTGTGCTCACTCGTCCAGCGTAGTGCGCGGGGCCCGGGCACGTGCCGCGGCGCGTCGCATCGCAGCGGTCTGCGACGCGCCGCCCGGCCTCGCCATCGGCAGGCATGGAACAATGGCGGGATGAGCATGCTGAACCGTCCAGCTGACAGCCGCGATGAGGGCGAGATCGTCGCCTCCACCCGTGATTACGAAGGCGCCCAGAAGACGGTGTCGAAACTGATCGCGCAGGAGGTGCCGGCCCGAGACATCGCGATCATCGGGCAGAGCGTGCGCACGGTCGAGCGCATCACCGGGCGCCTCGGCTACGCCGCCGCAGCGCGATCAGGCGCCATCAACGGCGTGCTCATCGGCCTCTTCCTCTCGGCGATCCTCGTGATCGGCAACCCTGAGGTCCCGATCCAGCTGTTCGTCGGGTTCGTCTTCATCGGAGTCGCGCTGGGCATGCTGCTCAGCCTTGTCACCTATGCGATCGTCCGTCGCCGTCGCGACTTCGCGAGTGTCACGCAGTTCGCCGCCGATCACTACGAGGTGCGCGTGCAGGCGTCATCCCTCGCCAAGGCGCGCCTGGCGCTGGGAGCGGCGAAGCCCGCACCCGTGCGGGCTCCCGTCGATCTCGACGAGCCACCGAGGTACGGCGAGCGGATCACGCCCGGCAGCCAGCCCGCCCCGGCGCCCGTTCCTCCCACGGCACCTCCCGTCGCGCCGGAGGACCCGACTCCCGGACCCGCGCCGACCCCGCCGCTCGGTGGGCCCGAAGCTGCTCCCGAAGGGCCCTCGGTACCGCCGCGCCCCGCAGACCCGACCGCTCCTCCGATCGACACGACCGAACCGGGCAAGCCCGGTCTGCCGCCCACCTCGGCAGGAGCCGTCTGATGTCTGACGCAGAGCGCGAGACCGGTCCCTCCGCCGCACCCGCATACCCTTCGGTGCCTCCCGCCCCACCCGCGCCGCCCGCTCAGGGCCCCGTTCCGCCGGCGCCCGTCTACGGCTATGCACCGCCGCAGTCTCCGGGGTATGCGCAGCAGCCTGCTCCGCAGCACCAGACACCGGGGTACGCCCCACCCGCGGCCCCCGGTCAGTTCCCGTCGTCGCCGCAGCCCGTCGGATACGCCCCGCCGGCGCAGGGCTATCCGGCGCAGCGTCATCCGGCGCAGGGCTATCCGGCGCAGGGATATCCGGCAGGTGCGTATCCCGCCGCCGTGCCGCCGCGAGGTCTGCTTCCGTGGGCGCTGGGCCTCCTGATCCTCATCCCGTTCCCGTTCGTCGGTGGACTGGCGTCGGGGATCGCAATGGCGGTGAGCGGGGGAGCGTCGCGTCGCTTCGGCGGTGTGGCGCGTGAGAACGCCCGAGCGGCATTGAACTGGGGACTCACCTACCTGCTGGTGTCGACGATCCTGCTCGTCTCGCACTTCGTGATCCTCGCCACCCTGACGGCCGATTCGCCGTCGAGCGGCTTCTATCCCATCGGCATCCCGATCACGATCTACTTCGCGCTGTCGGTCTTCCACGTCGTGCTCGTGATCGTCGGCATGGTGAAGGCGTCGAGCGGCAAGGTCGTGCGCGTGCCGTTCGCGATTCCGTACCTGCGCGCCTGATGGTCGAGATCCTCGTCGACCTGCCCACCGGGCAGACCGCGGTATCCGCGGACTGGTCGGCGGGCGGCAACGGCTCGACGGTCATCTCCGCGCCCGGC
>NZ_JAGGPD010000542.1 GCF_018613995.1 Microbacterium sp. ISL-103
GATGCATCGGCTCGAGGAGCTCGAGCGGCTGCACCCCGAGCTGCAGGGGCAGGACTCACCCACCCAGATGGTCGGTGCCGCCGAAGCGACCGGGCTCGCGACCATCGAGCACGCCGAGCGGATGCTGAGTCTCGACAACGTCTTCTCCATCGACGAGCTGCGGGAATGGGCCGCCAAGACCCGAGCGTCAGCAGGACGAGATGTCGATTGGCTCACCGAACTGAAGATCGACGGTCTCGCGATCAACCTCCGCTATGAGAACGGCCGTCTGACGTCAGCGGCGACACGAGGTGATGGTCGTGTGGGTGAGATCGTCACCGAGAACGCCCTGCGACTTCCCGAGATCCCGCTCGAACTGTCGGGAACCGGGCATCCGGCGATCGTCGAGGTGCGCGGAGAGGTGTTCATCCCCGTGGCGGCCTTCGAGCGGCTGAACGCCGCNNCCGCGCAATGCAGCCAGCGGAGGTCTGCGTCAGCAGATCGACAAGAAGAACGGTCTCGAGCTCGAAGCGGGGATGCTGCGCATCGAATCCCTCGCGCTGTACGTGCACGGCATCGGCGCATGGGAGAACCCTCCGGTGGCCGCGCAGAGCCAGGTGTATGAGCTGCTGTCGGAATGGGGACTCCCCACGAGCCCGCATACGAAGGTCTGCACGAGCATCGACGAGGTCGCGGAGTTCGTGGAGTACTTCGGCGAGCATCGTCACGATATCGAGCATGAGCTCGAGGGGATCGTCGTCAAGGTCGACGAGCTGTCGTTGCACGATGAGCTCGGCGCCACGAGCCGTGCGCCCCGGTGGGCGATCGCCTACAAATACCCGCCCGAAGAGGTGCAGACGACGCTCCTCGACATCGTCGTGTCCGTCGGTCGCACCGGCCGTGCGACGCCGTTCGCCGTGATGGCCCCCGCGCAGGTGGCAGGATCCGTCGTCAGGCAGGCGACCCTCCACAACAAGGACGTCGTCAAGGCGAAGGGCGTGCTGATCGGTGACACGGTCGTGCTGCGCAAGGCGGGGGATGTGATCCCCGAGGTTCTCGGGCCGGTCGTCGAGAAGCGCGACGGCACCGAACGCGAGTTCGAGATGCCCGTCGACTGCCCCGAGTGCGGCACACCGCTCCGGCCCATGAAAGAGGGCGACATCGACCTGCGCTGCCCGAACGCGAGGTCGTGTCCTGCCCAGGTGCGGGGGCGGGTCGAGCACATCGGGTCGCGCGGCGCGCTCGATATCGAGGCGCTCGGCGAGGTCACTGCCGCGGCTCTCACTCAGCCGACATCACCGGCCGTGCCGCCGCTCCAGACCGAAGCCGGGCTGTTCGCGCTGACCCTCGACGAGATCGTGCCGATCGAGCTGTTCGTGCGCGATGCCGAGACGGGTCTGCCCAAGGAAGACGACGACGGGCTGGTCAAGACCCGTGCGCCCTTCCGCCGTAATCCGACCGCCGCTGAGAAGAAGTCGGGTCTCGACGGGCCCCAGCCGTCCTCTCAGGCGCTGACCCTGCTGGCCGAGCTCGAGAAGGCGAAGACGAAAGATCTCTGGCGCCTGCTCGTGTCGCTCAACATCCGCCACGTCGGACCGGTCGCGGCGCGAGCCCTGGCGCAGTGGTTCGGCTCCCTCGATGCGATTCGCGCTGCCTCCCGAGACGAGCTCGCCGCTGTCGAGGGCGTCGGCGGCATCATCGCCGATTCCCTGCTCGCCTGGTTCGAGGTGGACTGGCATCAGGAGATCGTGCGTCAGTGGGCCGATGCCGGCGTGCAGTGGGCGACCCCCGGACACCCGGGTCCCGGAGCAGCCGTCGTCGAGGGCGGTGTGCTGGAGGGCCTCACGGTCGTCGCCACCGGATCCATCGACGGGTACACACGGGATGGCGCGCAAGAGGCGATCATCAAGGCCGGTGGCAAAGCAGCGTCGAGCGTCTCGAAGAAGACCGATTTCGTCGCTGCCGGCCCGGGGGCCGGATCGAAGCTGGCCAAGGCGGAAGAGCTCGGAGTCCGCATCCTCGACGCGGCGCAGTTCCACACCCTCGTGACGGAAGGGCCGGACGCGCTCGGATGAAGCGCTACGGACCGCTGATCGTCGTTCCCGGTGCGCTGGCCGTCGGCGACCCGGGAAGACACCACCTTCGTCTCACGCCCGACGCCGTGCTCTTCCGAGAGGGCACGGAGAACCGAGGGATCGTTGCGTGGGAGCAGATCGAGCGGGTGCTCCTCGACGTTCCGGTGACGCGATTCCGGTTGCCGGGTCTCGTCAGCACCATCGTGATCGGTGCGTTGACGTTCCTTGCTCTCTCGGACCTCGGAATGGACCCGGAGGACGGCACGGTCGACGTGTTGATCGACGGCGAGTCGACCAACGCGCCGTTGAGCCGCCATCATGTGGGCGGTTACTGGGCTCCCACCGTCGACGGCGCCCACAGGCTGCTGCAGCATCTCATCGATCACCCGGAGCAGCGATCGCTGCTCGCTCGCCCCGCACCGCTCATCGATGTGGCGGCGCGTCTCGCGCGCAGCGCGCCGACCGGACCGTCGGGCGCCTGACGCGCGCAGGGCCCCGACATCGTCGGGGCCCTGCGCGCTCGATGTGCACGTGCGTGCGTGTCAGTCCTTGTGGCGGGGCTTGCGGGACGGCTTCTCGCCCCGCTCG
>NZ_JAGGPD010000035.1:0-5628 GCF_018613995.1 Microbacterium sp. ISL-103
GAGTGGGACGGCCACAGGCTCGTGCCTGCCGCCGTGATCGACAGCATGCACTCGGACTGGGTCATCGCCGGAGTGAACCCCGGCTACGAGCGCTACGCGCTGAGCGGCTGGGACGGTCCTGGCACCTCGTGGCGCCTCCACGGCGCCTACGGACAGCTGCTGATCTTCTGCGGCGACACCGTGGTGACGGTCACCGCCGACGACCATTTCGGAGCCGACGCCTTCGCATCATTCGTCGCCGACACCATCGATCGCTGACGACGCGCGCCGCTCACGCGAACAGGTCGGCGCCCACGTACGACCCCGGCGTCGCGCCACCGGGAACGGCCCAGATACCGGAACCCACGTGCCGGATGTACTCGTTCATCCGATCCGTCGACAGCCGACGTTGCAGGGCGATGAACTGCCCAGGATCGCGCTGGTACGACAGGAAGAAGAGCCCGGCATCGAGGCGACCGAGGTCGTTGTTGCCGTTGACGTAGTTGAAGCCACGGCGAAGGATGCGGATGCCGTCGTTCTGATCCGGGTGGGCGAGGCGCACGTGCGAGTTCTGATCGATCGACGATGACGTGAAGTCGGGCGCGGTGAACTCGTCGCCACCCGACAGCGGAGCCCCTTCTCCCTTGTCGCGCCCCACGATCGTGTTCTGCTCCGACAGGCGCACCCGATCCCAGGTCTCGATCAGCATCGCGATCTTGCGAGCGACGAGGTACGATCCGCCGGCCATCCAGGCCGGCTCGTCGGATCCCCCCACCCAGACCTCGCGGTCCAGAGCCGCCGTATCGTCGGCGAGGATGTTCGCGGTGCCGTCCTTGAAGCCGAACAGGTTGCGCGGAGTCGCCTGGTCGGAGGTCGTGCGAGACGTCTTCCCGTATCCGAGCTGCGACCATCTGAGGCGCGCCCGCCCGAACGCGATGCGACTGAGGTTGCGGATCGCGTGCACCGCCACCTGGGGGTCGTCGGCGCAGGCTTGGATGCAGAGATCTCCGTGCGAGGTCTGAGGATCGATGTCGTCGCCGAGGAAGGCCGGGAGCCGCTCGAGTGCCTGCGGACGCCGTGCGGCGATGCCGTAGCGATCGCCATCCTCGTTCTCGAACAGGCTCGGGCCGAAGCCGAAGGTGATCGTGAGCCCCGCGGCCGGCAGCCCGAGGGCTTCTCCGGTGTCATCCGGCGGCACCTCGGAGTCGCCGCCGACAGCGCCGGTCGCACTCACCTCGAGCCCCTGCGTCAGACGGGATGCCGCGTACGTCCAGTCCTGCAGAAGGGTGAGGAGATCGTCGCGATCGGTTCGCGGCATCATGTCGAACGACGCGAAGTGCAGATGCTCCTGCACGGGAGTGGTGATCCCCGCCTGGTGCGCGCCGAAGAAGTCGTACGCGGTCTGGGCGTCGGCCTCGGCTCTCGCCCTGCCCAGCGCCACTCCTCCTGCCAGCCCGGACCCGACGCCGACCGCCAGAGAGGCGACGCCCCCGCCGAGCGCGAGACCGAGCAACCCCCGCCGGCTCAGGCCTGTCTGCGGGGATGCCGCGGCGGCCGGATCCCGTTCGGGTTCGGCCGCCGCGTCATCTTTCGAACTGTGGTCCACTGCGAGATCGTACCTCTCGGATCAGTCCAGGACCGTGCCCGTGAGCTGCGACAGCGGCTCTGCGAGTGCGTTGATGAGGTCGGTGAACTCGCGCTTGTCCGCATCGGTGAGCTCGGAGTAGCCGACGAAGCCGTCAGCGAGCGAGCCGTGCGCCGCGAGCGACTGCTCGAGCGCTGCGTACCCGTCTTCGATCTGCGCCACGAGCGCCTCGCCGTCATCGCCCTGCGCTGTCGCGAAATCCTGCACCAGCGAAAAAGCCATCTTCGAGCCCTCGACGTTGGCCGCGAAGTCGTAGAGATCCGTTCCGGACCACCAGTCCTCCTCGCCCGAGATCTTGCCTGTCGCCACCTCGTCGAGCAGCGCGATCGCGCCGTTCGAGATGCCGCCGATCCCCTGGTCCTCGAGCGCCGCCGTGAAGTCGTCCGAGTGCACGTAGTCGTAGAGCTCCTGGACATCGGCGAGCAGCTGGTCACCGTAGTCGGCGCGCTCCTCGGTCGTGGACGGAGCCCAGTCCTGCCAGGCAGGAGTCTCGCCGTCGGCGTTC
Organism: Microbacterium sp. ISL-103; assembly: GCF_018613995.1. Taxonomy (GTDB): domain Bacteria; phylum Actinomycetota; class Actinomycetes; order Actinomycetales; family Microbacteriaceae; genus Microbacterium. The sequence goes on from NZ_JAGGPD010000035.1 coordinate 2,130, forward strand.
AGAGCGTCCTTGGCGGGAACCCAGAGGTCTTTCTCGATGCGGTGGAAGCCGGTCCAGTCGAGCCCTTCGGCCACGGCGTCCACCTCGCGGTAGTCGATGCGGGGGTCGAGCGTGCCGAGCGCCTCGGCGACGGGCTCGATGCGCTCGTAGAAGGCACGGGTCTGCGGGAAGAGGGCGCGCGCCGCCTCATCGTCGCCCGACTCGTAGGCGGCGACGAGCTCGTCGACCGAGGGAACGAGCTGTCCGACCTGGTCCTTCACGAATGCCGCGTAGAGGTCGACGGCCTGCTGCTTCTGCTCGGCATCCTCGCCCTCGACCGCCACGCGGTCTCCGGTCACCGTGAACTCCGACTTTCCGACGCCCTCGCCGATCATGCCCGGCTTGCAGAGCGTGAAGTACGTGCCCGGCTGGGCGACGACCGTCAGTGTGCGCGAGGCGGAAGGGGCGATGTTCTCGACCTCGCCGACGATGCGCAGACCGTCATCGGCCAGCAGGTAGAACTCGGACGTCTGCCCGCTGTCATTCTTCACGTCGAACGTGAGCGTGCCGCTCTGAGCGCTCGTCGCCGAGACGGCGCACTCAGAGTCGGTCGACGAGACGTCGAAGGCCGCGCCGGCTGCGACGTCGCTCTTGGCGACGCAACCGCTCAGGACGAGCGCCGTCGCGCCTGCGGCGGCGACGGCACCGAGGATTCGGCGAGAGATGGTCATGCTGCTCCTTGCTGGGTGAGAGTGTGGGCCGACGCGTCCTGATCTGCGGACGGCGTGGCTCGGGAGACGGTGGGGCGGGCGGATCGCAGGCCGCGCACGAAGAAGAATCCGACGACGATCAGGTACAGGGCCCACGCCGTCACCTGAAACCAGGTCATCCGGGGCATGAAGCCCACGGTCGCCTGAAGGATGGTCGCCCATGCTCCGGACGGCGCGATGACGTTCGTCACGTCGAAAGCCCAGCCGAAGGGGAACGCCGCCCACCCGATCGCCACGACTCCGGTGACGGCGTCGACGGGAGCCGCAGCCGTGAACGGCCCTGGCAGCGCGCCGGCCTCCTGCAGGTCCATGATCGCGTAGGCCAGCACACCGGCGGCGACGATGACGAGAAAACCGCTCGTCCAGGTGAAGAACCGTCGGAGGTCGAGCCGCACGGCCCCGCGGGCCAGCAGCCAGCCGATGACGACGGCGGTGACAAGACCCAGCACCGCTCCGAGCACCGCGGAGGGCGTGTCGCCGAAGGACTGGACCATCGACCACAGGAGCAGGGTCGTCTCGATGCCCTCTCGCGCCACCGAGACGAACCCGATCGCGACCAGGGCCCACACACCGCCGTGGGTGAGCGCACGATCGAGGCCACCCTCGAGGGTGGCCTTCATCGTGCGGCCGGCCTTCTGCATCCAGAAGATCATCCACGTGACCATCGCGACGGCCAGCAGCGACAGCAGTCCGCCGATCAGCTCCTGCGCCTCGAAGGTCAGGGAGTAGGCGCCGAAGGTCAGGACAGCGCCGATTCCCAGGGCGAGGGCGATGGCGAGGCCCACGCCCGCCCACAGGCGGGGCAGCGCATCGCCGCGGCCGAGCCGCCGAAGGTAGGCGACGAGGATGCCGACGACGAGAGCGGCTTCGAGGCCTTCACGAAGACCGATGAGGAAGGTGGGAAGCACGGAGGAGACTCTCTGGGAAGAACTGAGGTAAGGCATCCCTTACCTCAGAGAGATTAGCACCCCGTCAGGCGATCTCCGACACGCGGTGGCACGGACTCCGGTAATCCGACGCAACACTCGGCCGCCCTCTCCCGGACCCGATCTACGCTCGGTGAATGGCTGATCTCTCGCTCCCCATCCTCGACCTGTCCCAGCTCGATGCAGGCCCCGAGGCCGCTGCGCGGTTCCGCGACGAACTGCGCGCGGCCACGCATGACGTGGGCTTCTTCTACCTCACCGGCACCGGCATCTCGACCGAGCTGGAAGCCCGCCTGCCTCGTGCGGCGTTGGACTTCTTCGCGCTGCCCGAGGAGGACAAGCCCGCGATCGAGAACGTCAACAGCCCGCACTTCCGCGGATACACGCGCATCGGCGGTGAGCGGACCCAGGGAAAGGTCGACTGGCGCGAGCAGATCGACATCGGCCCCGAGCGCGAACCTCTGGACGGCGGCCCGGCCTTCAACCGCCTGGTCGGCCCGAACCTGTGGCCCGCCGCCCAGCCCGAGCTCAAGGCCGTCGTCACCGAGTGGCACGACACGCTGACCGAGATCGCCCGCAAGCTGCTGCGAGCCTGGGCCACAACCCTCGGGGCGGAGGAGTCGTACTTCGACGAGCCCTTCCGCGACCCGTCGACGCTGATCAAGATCGTCCGCTACCCCGGCACCCATGAGCCGGAGCCCCAGCAGGGTGTCGGCGCCCACAAGGACTCAGGAGTACTCACCCTGCTCTGGGTGGAGCCGGGCAAGGGCGGGCTCCAGGTGGAACGCGATGGCGAGTGGGTGTCGGCGCCTCCTGTTCCCGGAGCCTTCGTCGTGAACATCGGAGAGCTGCTCGAATACGCCACCGGCGGCTATCTCAAGGCGACGAACCACCGGGTCATCTCTCCCCGGGCTCCCGAGGAGCGCATCTCGATCCCCTTCTTCTTCAACCCCGCGCTCGATCAGCAGCTGCCGCTTCTCGACCTTCCCGCCGACCTCGCGGCGGAGGCCACCGGCATCACCGAGGATCCGAGCAACCCCATCCACGCCACCTACGGCGAGAACGCCATGAAGTCACGCCTGCGCGCGCACCCCGACGTCGCTGCGATCCACCACCCTGACCTGGTCGGCGCGAAAGCCTGACCGATGGGGCCGGCTCTCGCCCCTGGCCATCGAGTCGGGTGAAGTCCCCCGAACATGATGAAGGCCGCCCCACACCTGGGGCGGCCTTCTCAAGAATGTTTTGCGCGATTGTACGCGGGAGCGCTCTGCGTTATCGGCGGAGACCCAGGCGTGCGATCAGCGAGCGGTAACGCTCGATGTCGACGCTCTGGAGGTAGCCGAGCAGACGACGGCGCTGACCCACGAGCAGGAACAGGCCACGACGCGAGTGGTGGTCGTGCTTGTGCTCCTTCAGGTGCTCGGTGAGGTCCTTGATGCGCTGCGTCAGCATCGCGGCCTGCACCTCGGGGGATCCGGTGTCACCGGGGTGCGTCGCGTACTCTTCGATGATCGCCTTCTTGACGTCTGCTTCCAGTGCCATAGATTCGATCCCCTCTCTGCTTGTTGCGCGGCGCCCGACGCCTGATGCGAGGGCTCTCTTTATCCGCGGCCGATCAAACGGCAACCTGAAGAGTCTACCAGGACTCCACGCCGCTGCGTGACCGCGGGTGCGCTCGCCCGACGCCGCCTCGGATACCCTCGGATCATGCAAGACGGACACTCGGCGTGAGCACGAGGCGCAGCCACCTGATCGACCTCAGCCCGCTCAAGGCCAACCCCGCTTTCGCCCGGATGTGGATCGGTTCGGTCCCCGCGGGGATCG
>NZ_JAGGPD010000035.1:5695-11017 GCF_018613995.1 Microbacterium sp. ISL-103
CGCGGGGCTCGTGCCGATGATCCTGGCAGGACTGTACGGCGGGATGCTCGCCGACGCCTTCGATCGGAGACGTGTGGCGCTGATCGCAGCGACCGTGACGTTCGGATCCACGGCGCTGCTCGCGGCCCTCACCTGGACAGGCGCCGAGACGATCTGGTGGCTCTACGTGCTCAGCATCGTCAACTCCGCGGCCAACTCCGTGGGTATGGCCACGCGCACGGCGATCGTCCCCCGCCTCATCCCCCGCGACAAGCTCGCAGCAGCATCGGCGCTGAACGGCGTCGCGTTCGGACTCACCGTGATGGCAGGGCCCGCGCTGGCCGGCATCCTCGTAGCCCTCACCGGGTACGGCTGGACCTACACGCTCGACGTCGTGCTCATGCTGTCGATGTTCCTCGGTCCCTGGACGCTTCCGCCGCTGCGCCCCGAGGGCGAGATCGTTCGCCCCGGACTCGCGTCGCTCGTCGACGGTTGGAGGTTCCTGCGGCGAGCGAGCAACATCCGGACGCAGTACATCATCGACATCATCGCGATGACCTTCGGCCAGCCGCTCGTGCTGTTCCCCGCGCTCGGAACGGTGCTGCTCGGCGGCGGCGCGGTCACCACCGGCATCCTCACCGCCGCGGTCGCCGTCGGCACTTTCGCGTCGAGCCTCTTCTCGGGACGGGTCGTGCACTATCGCTGGCACGGTCGCGGCATCGAACGGGCGGTCGAGGCGTACGGCGTATCGATCCTGCTGTTCGGGATCGTGCTGCTGATCGGCGCCGTCTCCGGCGCCGCGACCACGCGGGTGCCCGACGTCGGTCTGATCGTCGCCGCGGGCATCGCACTCGCGCTGTCGGGAGCATCCGACAACGTCAGCTCGATATACCGCAACACGATGATGCAGGCCGCGGTGCCCGACACCATGCGAGGTCGGCTGCAGGGCGTCTTCATCATCGTCGTCGCCGGAGGGCCCCGGATCGGCGCCCTCTACGCCGGCACGCTCGCATCGCTCACCACGCTGTGGTTCCCGCCGCTGCTCGGTGGCTTCGCGGTGGTCGTGCTGGTCGCCCTGCTTGCGCGCCGCAGCTCGCGATTCCGCGGATACGACGCAGAGAACCCCGAGCCCTGAGGCCCGGGGTTCTCGAGATCAGGATCTGATCTGATCAGTCCTGCTGCAGAGCGCCCTGCAGGTCGAGGCTGATCGTGACGTCCTTGCCGACGAGCACGCCACCGGTCTCGAGGGCCGCGTTCCAGGTGAGGCCGAAGTCCTCGCGGTTGATGACGGTCTTCGCCGACGCGCCGGCCTTGTAGTTGCCCCACGGGTCGGAGCCGAAGCCGCCGAAGTCGAGCTCGAAGCTCACGGGCTTGGTGATCCCGCGGATCGTCAGGTCTCCGTCGACGAACAGCTCGCCGCCCTCGGTGCGCGCACCGGTGGAGACGAACTCCATCGTCGGGAAGTTCTCGGTGTCGAAGAAGTCGCCCGAGCGAAGGTGCGTGTCGCGACCCTCGTCCTTGGTGTCGATCGACGTGACGTCGACGCTCGCCTCGACGCGGGCGTCGAGCGGGTTCTCGGGGGCGACGAGGGTCGCGCTCTTGACGCCGAAGGTGCCGCGGACCTTGGAGATCATCATGTGGCGCACGCTGAACGTGACCTCGCTGTGCGACGGGTCGAGGACCCAGGTGCCGGGACGGTAACCGGGAATGTCGATGCTGGTCATGGTTTCTCCTCTGGAGACATCAGCCGCTAATGCGGCAACGGATGAGGGGCCGTGTTCACGGCGTCACGGATAACAACTTACATGCAGATGCATGTATTCCCACGAATGGAGATCTCTTCGCGTGAGACGAAGAAGGCGCCGCACCCCGAGGGGTGCGACGCCTTCCCACGCGACGGCGATCAGCCGACGGCGACGAGGTCGATGATGAAGATCAGGGTCTTGCCGGACAGGAAGTGTCCGCCCCCGACGGGGCCGTAGGCGAGGTGCGGCGGGATGACGAGCTCACGACGACCGCCCTCCTTCATGCCGGGGATGCCGTCCTGCCAGCCCTGGATCAGGCCGCGGAGCGGGAACTGGATGGTCTCGCCGCGTCCCCACGACGAGTCGAACTCCTCGCCCGACTCGAACTCGACACCGGCGTAGTGCACGGTCGCGGTGTCGCCGGGCTTGGCCTCGGCGCCGTCTCCTTCGATGATGTCGCGGATCACGAGCTCCGCAGGGGCGGGGCCGGTGGGGGCGTCGAACTCAGGCTTTGTGCGATCAGTCATGCTCTCCATCCAACCCGAGCATCCGGTCGCGGGTCAACGCGGTGACGACTGCTCAGAGCGAACAGCGGGAGCCACGCCGAACCCGAATTCGCCGAACCTGCAAGGAAGCCCTTGACACCCACAGGGACCGGGTGCACCCTGTTTACAGATCAACTCAGCGCCCGGTAGACATGCAGGCATCGCCGCAGCACCGGGCGCTGAGTCTGTGCCCGGGCGACTGCATCCGGTCGACCCTCGCGATATTCAGGGGGTGGGATCCAGATCCTCGGCGTACCCGACGAGGATCGCTGCCAGCTCGTCCGGCCTGCTGAGCGCGACGCAATGACCGCCGTCGATCTCGTCGGCGACGATCCCCAGGCGCTTCCGGGCGAGATCGCGGAGGAACGCGGCGGGGAAGAACCGGTCTTGAGTGCAGACGATGAATCTGGTCGGCACCGGGGGCCAGGAATCGAGCGGCCAGACGGCAGCCATCGAGGCCTCGGAGGGGTGCGCGCGCTCCCTGCGCATCGCCTCCTCCGCCAGCGCGCGAGGCACATCGTGGAAGAACCCCACGAAGGGGTCGTCGCTGCCGGTGAGACCGCCGTCTCGGGCGGATTGTGCCTCGACCGCAGCACCGAATCCGGTGTTCGCCCACCACGCCTCCGGCGCCTCGCCCGGAGTCGGGATCATGGCGGCGAGCAGGACGAGCCCGTCGGCCGACACCCGCTCCGCGACGATCGGAGCGGTGAAGCCTCCGAAGGAATGACCGACCACGATCCCGCCCCGCCGCCCTCCGACAGCGGCCGCCGCCGCGTCTGCGTAGTCGTCGAGCGTGAGCGATCCGTCATCCCCGGGGAGGTCCGGAGCGATCACCTCATGACCACGGGCCTCGAGAGCCGCCGACACGAGATGCCATGACCACCCCGTGTCTCCTGCTCCGTGGATGAGGATGAAGGTGGTCATGGTCGCATCCGCCGTCAGTACGCCAGGAGTGCGGCCCTGGCCGCGCGGGTCCTGGCGAGCAGCGCCTGCTCGTCGGCGGGTGCCATCGGATCACGGCCGGTGATCGCTCGCTGGCGCACGGAGGCGAGCGTCGTGGCGTCCTTGATGAACTCCCGCATGAGGGGACGCCGGTCTCCCCGCAGCTGCGCCGCCCAGGCGAGCCCCGTCTTGCGACCGGCGGGCGTCGCCAGCATCGTGACCTCCTCGGGGGTGAACCACCCCGCTGCCGCGTAGTCGCCGAGGCGGGCCTTGGTGAGGCGCGTCTCTTCGCGTCGAAGAGCGATGATCCCGATGATGAAGCCGACGAACAGCGGCACCTGGAGGACGAAGTACAGAAGGAAGAAGTTGACGAACGACGAACCGTTCCACAGGCCGTGCAGGATCATCGCGCCGAGCATCCCGAGAAGGCCGAAGCCGAGCACCGCACCGCCGGAGGCGTGTCGGCGAGCGGCGAGACCGATCGCGAGACCGGTCAGCGACGTGAACATGGCGTGCGCGAAAGGCGACATGATCGCCCGCAGGATGAACGTCACCGTCAGCTGCTCCCCGCCGCCCTCGATGAGACTGATGGCGAAGTACTGGATGTTCTCGGTGAAAGCGAATCCCGCGCCGACGAGAGCTCCGTACACGACGCCGTCCACCGGGCCGTTGAACGCTCGTCGGGCGATGAGGAAGATGAGGAACACGCCGAGGCCCTTCCAGAACTCCTCGACGATCGGGGCCTGGATGACGGCTCCCACCGCCTCTCCCCTGAATCCGAACACCGCGGTGAGCGCGAGGTCGACGAGCAGGGTGAGACCGACCGCGGCGACCGCTCCCCACGCGATCGCGAAGAACACGAGCGATTTGGGCTCAGGCTCCCACCGGTCGATCATCCTCACGACGAAGAACACGATCGCGAGCGGGACGAGCGCGAGGACGAGCCCGATGATCGACGCCAGCGGTCCGAGGAACAGACCGAAGTAGGCGATGAGGGCGAGCATCAGCAGGCCGATGAACCCGAACAGCGAATACAGCGCGATGCGACCGCCGCGGCGAGCGGGCGGCAGCGCTGGCAGTCCCTGCGCGGGCGACGGGGCCGCCGGGGCGGGCGGAGAGTACGGCGTCGGCTGCGCGAGAACGGACGCGTACTCGGGACGCTGCGAGAACTGCGCCGGCGTGTAGCTCGACTGCGCATACTGCTGCGCGGTGTACTGCTGCGGTGCGGGAGGCTGATTCACCGGATACCCCTGCGGCTGCTGCGGATATCCGGGCTGCTGCGGGTATCCGTACTGCGGCTGCGGAGCCGGAGGCTGCTGCGGTGCCGGCGCCTGCTGAGCAGGAGGCTGCTGCGGCGCAGGCGGCGGCGTGTACGGCGATGGCTGGGTGGGTCCTCCGGAACTCATAGGCAAAGCATATGGCGAACAAGCATCCTTGCCCCGCTCTGGCGACTTCCTCCAGCCATTCCCGCGCGCCACCGGATACCGTAGGAGTATGCGGTTCGCTCATCTGCGTCGTGCCGACTCCTCCGCTGTGCATCTCGCAGTGGTGGAGGGTGCCGATGCCATCCTCGTCTCCGATCTCCTTTCCGACCCCCCTGCCACGCTTCAGACGCTGATCGAGGGAGGGGAGCAGACACTCACCGCTCTTCGCTCGGCTCTCGAGGGCGACGCGCCGCGGCATCCGCTCGACGGCTGGTCCTTCGAGTCAGCAGTGATCGCCCCTCCGGCCGTCCTCGCCGTGGGCCTCAACTACGCGGCTCACTCGAGCGAACTCGGGCTCAAGACCGACGCCGCGCCGACGGTCTTCACGCTGTGGCCGAACTCGCTCACCGGCCATGAGCAGACGACGTCGTGGCCCCGTGCGCTGAGCGAAGCCGTGGACTACGAGGCAGAGCTGGGGGTGCTGATCGGCACGCCCGCCAAGGACGTCGACGAGGCGGACGCCCTCTCTCACGTCTGGGGCTACACGGTCGTCAACGACATCACCGCGCGCAACGTGCAGTTCTCCGAGGCGCAGTGGTCGCGGTGCAAATCGTTCGACGGCTTCTCCCCCACCGGTCCGTTCGCGGTTACCGCAGACGAGACCGCCGACCCGCAGGACCTGCACAT
>NZ_JAGGPD010000543.1 GCF_018613995.1 Microbacterium sp. ISL-103
GACGGAATGATCGTGTTCGTCCGTACGAAGAACGAGACCGAGACGCTCGCTGAGAAGCTGCGAGCCCGCGGGTACTCGGCCGCAGCGATCAACGGCGACGTGCCGCAGGTGCAGCGTGAGCGCAGTGTCAACCAGCTCAAGGCGAGCAAGCTCGACATCCTCGTCGCGACGGACGTCGCCGCCCGCGGCCTCGACGTCGAGCGCATCAGCCACGTCATCAACTTCGACATCCCGACCGACACCGAGTCGTACGTGCACCGCATCGGCCGCACGGGTCGCGCGGGCCGCACGGGAGACGCGATCAGCTTCATCACCCCGCGCGAGCGGTACCTGCTGAAGTCGATCGAGAAGGCCACGCGCCAGCAGCCCACGCAGATGCAGCTGCCGAGCCTCGACGATGTGAACACCACGCGTCTCACCCGGTTCGACGATGCGATCACCGCCGCTCTCAGCGACGCCGCACGCATCGAGAAGTTCCGAGACGTCATCGAACACTACGTGCGCAACCATGACGTGCCGGAGGCCGATGTCGCCGCCGCTCTCGCCGTGGTCGCGCAGGGTGACACACCGCTGCTCCTCGACCCCGCCGACGACCCCCTGTCCAAGGCCGTCGAGTACGACAACCGCCCGCCTCGCGAGAACAACACCCGCGAGCGGCGCGAGACCCGTGAGCCGCGTGAGCGTCGCGGGCGCGGCGACTACAAGCCGTACCGCATCGAGGTGGGCCGCCGACACCGTGTCGAGCCCCGTCAGATCGTCGGCGCACTCGCGAACGAGGGCGGCCTCGGCCGTGACGACTTCGGTGCCATCAACATCCGCCCGGACTTCACGGTCGTCGAGCTGCCCGCCAACCTCGACTCCTCCGTGCTCGAGAAGCTGAAGGACACCCGCATCTCGGGTCGTCTGATCGAGATCAAGCCGGATCGCGGACCGGGAGCCCGTCGCAACGACGGTCCTCGTGACGGTGCCCGTGGCGGCTTCGATCGACGCGACGAGCGCCCGCGCTACGACCGGGATGACCGCCCGGCGCGCAACGACGAGCGGGGCGAGAAGCCGTTCCGCAAGCCCCG
>NZ_JAGGPD010000544.1 GCF_018613995.1 Microbacterium sp. ISL-103
GGGCGCGAGACCGAGTCGACCACTGTGCGCACCACGCTCGCACAGCTGCGGACGGCAGCCACGCTGTACGTGACGCCCGAGGCGCGTCTCGCCGCCCGCCAGAAGGTCGCAGACGGCGTCTGGGCGCTCGCCGAGGCCGCGGAGTCGGGCAGCGACAGCCAGCTTCAGTTCGTCACCGCGTTCGCCAGCTCTCTGGTCACGCCCGAGCACGCCGGCGTCATCGGTCGCCTCCGCTCCGGAGAAGAGACTCTTCCGGGTCTCGAGATCGATGCCGACCTCAACTGGCAGCTCCTCGTCGGTCTCGCGACGATCGGTGCGACCGACGCCGCGTCGATCGATGCGGCACTCTCGGCGGACAACACGGCGAAGGGTGGCGAGTTCGCCGCTCAGGCGCGCGCAGCCCTGCCCGACTCGGCATCGAAGAGGGCCGCCTGGGAATCGCTGATCGAACGCGACGACGCGCCGAACACGATCGTGCGCTCTGCGGCGCTCGGCTTCGTGCACCCGGCGGGCGCCGATGCGCTGCGCGAATTCGTGCCGGCCTACTTCGACATGCTGGAGCCGATCTGGGAATCCCGCACCTACCAGATCGCTCAGTACCTGATCGTCGGCCTGTTCCCGACTGCCATCGCCGACGTCGAGCTGCGCGACGCCACGCGGGCCTGGCTGTCCGCGAACCAGGACGCCGCTCCCGCGCTGCGTCGTCTCGTGCTCGAGAACCTGGCCGACGTCGAGCGCGCACTGGCCGCTCAGTCCCGCGACGCGGAGGACTGACCTCGCTTCACTGATCAGGCCTCTGCGCGGTGCAGCCAGCCCGCGCAGAGGCCTGATCGGTATTCTGAAGGGGATGATCGTGTCATTCGCAACCACCCCTGCTCCTGTCGTCACCGAACTGCCGAAATGGTGGGCCGACGTGCTCGCCGTGCTCGGCGTCGTCGGCGGGAAAGCGCTCCAGGTCGGGATCATCGTCGCGGCGTGCGTACTCATCGCACTCGTGCTGCGTGTGGTCATCCGCCGCGTGGTGCACCGCATCGTCGACAGCGCGAAGAACAAGGCCGCAGTGGATGACACGCAGGCGCTGGAGCGGTCGCCGCTCGCCGACATGCGTCTCGTCCAGCGCACGCGCACTCTCGGGACGATCCTGCAGAACATCGTCAACGTGATGCTCGTCGTGATCGCTGTCGTCCTCGTCGTGAATGCGCTCGACAACAGCCTGCTCGGCTCGCTCACCCTGCTCACGGCGGCGGTGGGTGCGGGCCTCGGTTTCGGCGCGCAGAACATCGTCAAGGACGTCCTGAACGGTATGTTCATCGTCGCGGAGGATCAGATCGGCATCGGCGACGTCGTCGATCTCGGCCTTGCCTCCGGTGTGGTCGAGTACGTCAGCGTGCGCATCACCCAGGTTCGGGACGTCAACGGCACGCTCTGGTACGTGCGCAACGGCGAGGTCACCCGCATCGGCAACATGTCGCAGGGGTGGGCGCGGGCGATCATCGACCTCGGCGTGCCGGTCGACTCCGACCTCGACAAGGTGG
>NZ_JAGGPD010000545.1 GCF_018613995.1 Microbacterium sp. ISL-103
CACGTCGACCACGGTAAGACCCGACTGCTCGACGCGATCCGCCAGACCAACGTCATCGACGGCGAGGCCGGCGGCATCACGCAGCACATCGGTGCGTACCAGGTGTGGACGGAGCATGAGGGCATCGAGCGTGCCATCACCTTCATCGACACCCCGGGTCACGAGGCGTTCACCGCCATGCGTGCTCGTGGAGCGCAGGTCACCGACCTCGCGATCCTCGTGGTCGCGGCCGACGACGGCATCATGCCGCAGACGGTCGAGGCGCTCAACCACGCCCAGGCGGCGAACGTGCCGATCGTGGTCGCGGTGAACAAGGTCGACAAGCCTGACGCCAACCCGGCGAAGGTCCGTCAGCAGCTCACCGAGTACGGTCTGGTCGCCGAGGAGTATGGCGGAGACGTCATGTTCGTCGATGTGTCGGCTCGTGCGAACACGGGTATCCAGGACCTCCTGGATGCCGTGCTGCTCACCGCCGACGCAGGTCTCGACCTGACCGCCAACCCGAACAAGGCCGCTCGTGGTGTCGCCATCGAGGCGAAGCTCGACAAGGGTCGCGGTTCGGTCGCCACGGTGCTGATCCAGTCCGGAACTCTGCGCATCGGTGACGCGATCGTCGCCGGCACGGCCTACGGCCGCGTGCGTGCGATGGCAGACGAGAACGGCGAGCAGGTCCTCGAGGCCTACCCGTCGCGTCCGGTCCAGGTGCAGGGTCTCAACTCCGTGCCGCGTGCCGGCGACGTCTTCATCGTCACCGACGAAGACCGCATGGCCCGTCAGATCGCTGAGAAGCGAGAAGCAGTCGAGCGCAACGCCCAGCTGGCCAAGGCCCGCAAGCGCATCTCGCTCGAGGACTTCACCCGTGCTCTCGAAGAGGGCAAGGTCGAGTCGCTCAACCTCATCATCAAGGGTGACGTCTCCGGTGCCGTCGAGGCACTCGAGGAGTCGCTGCTCAAGATCGAGGTCGACGACTCGGTGCAGCTCCGCATCATCCACCGCGGTGTCGGTGCGATCACGGAGTCCGACGTCAACCTCGCGACGATCGACAACGCGATCATCGTGGGCTTCAACGTCCGCCCCGACACGAAGGCGCGTGAGCGCGCTCAGCGTGAGGGTGTGGACATCCGGTTCTACTCGGTGATCTACAACGCGATCGACGAGATCGAGAGCTCGCTCAAGGGCATGCTCAAGCCGGAGTACGAAGAGATCCAGTCGGGTGTCGCCGAGATCCGCGAGGTGTTCCGCTCCTCGAAGTTCGGCAACATCGCCGGTGTCATCGTGCGATCGGGAACGATCACGCGAAACGCCAAGGCTCGTGTCATCCGCGACGGAGTGGTGCTCGCCGATGGCCTCGCCATCGAGTCGCTGCGTCGCTTCAAGGACGACGTCACCGAGGTGCGTACGGACTACGAGGCCGGTATCGGCCTCGGCAAGTTCAACGACATCCAGATCGGTGACGAGATCGAGACTACAGAACCGATCGAGAAGACTCGCAGCTGATCGAGTTCGATATCTTCGGGCGAGGGTGCATCATGCATCCTCGGCCGAAGGGTACGTAGAGGGAGAGAACAATGGCTGGTGAACGACAGGCTCGTCTGGCTGATCGCATTCGGGTGATCCTCGCTGAGCGTCTCGAGAAGGGGCTGCGCGACCCGCGCCTCGGCTTCGTCACGATCACGGATGTCCGTGTCAGCGGTGACCTGCAGCACGCCTCCGTCTTCTACACGGTGCCCGGCACCGAAGAGGAGCGTCTGTCCAGCGGCGCGGCACTCACGTCTGCGACCGGCATGCTGCGCAGCGAGGTCGGAAAGCAGCTGAGCACCCGACTGGTGCCCACGCTCGAGTTCATCCCCGACGCGCTTCCCGAGAACGCCGACCACATCTCGGCGCTGCTGCGTGAAGCACAGGAACGTGACGCAGAGGTGGCGCGGCTCGCCTCGTCCGCATCGCACGCGGGCGACGCCGATCCGTACCTCCGTCAGGAAGACGACGACACGAAGTCCTGAATATCGGTGCCCTCGTCTGGGGCGCCGGCGGTCTTGCTAACCTCACTTCAACGGGCTTCTGCTCGCGGGGACTGGGGGGTTCGGCATCGACGTTTCGCGTGCGCACGGAGCGACTTCGGTCGCTTCCGGAGTGATGGGGGAGATCCTCGACGATCTCCTCGAGCATGACCTGAGCTGCGCACCGCATGTCGCAGCGCGGCTCGCCTCCGAGCTGTCGGCTGATCCGGTCACCATCAGGGCCGTCGCGGCCAGGCTCGACGCCGCTCAGCGCCACGGCCTCAGGGCACTGCCGTCGCCGTTGCCGATGGTGCCGTCCGTCGAGGCGCTCTTCGCGGATCTCGAGCTCGACCCCGACGACCTCGAGATCCTCGTAGCCGTGTCGATGCGTCTCGACGACAGACTCGACCCGCTGGTGGATCTCGCGGGACGGTCTGCGGATGAGCTGGCCCGCGGTCCGCTCGGTTCGCTTCTCGAGATGCATGCCGGCCGCGTCCGGCTCGCCGACCCGCGTCTGGCGATCTGGCTGCGGGCGACGACCCCGCCGCCCATCGCGTCTGCCGTGCACGCGAGGCTGCACCGCATCTTCGACGAGCGCGGCGAGAGGGTCGATGCCGATTGGCACAGTGCTCGCGCGTCGATGAACGGCACACCCGTCACCGCCGACGAACTCACGAGGATCGCCCGAGAGCATTCGGAGGCAGGACTCAGCGAGCGGGCATTCCATCTCGCGGCGGAGGCCGCGGCGCATTCGAGCGGCGCCCCGCATGATGAGGCGACTCTCGTGGCAGGTGTCGCGGCGATCGCCGCGGGCTTCGCGGCAGAGGCGGCGGCCAGGCTCGGGAGCCTCTTCCCGGCCGGGGCGGAGCGCTTCCGTCTG
>NZ_JAGGPD010000546.1 GCF_018613995.1 Microbacterium sp. ISL-103
AGAGCGGTCGTCGGTTCTCGCACGAGGATCTTTCCAGCCTTGCGGAATTCGCAGCGCAGGCAGGTCTCGCACTCGCGCTTGCTCAGGCCCGCACTGATCGCCAGCGGTTGGATCTCATCGAAGAGCGCGCGCGTATCGCCCGAGATCTCCATGACAATGTCATCCAGCGTCTGTTCGGGACAGGTCTAGGGCTACAGGCGCTTGCCGCACGATTGCCTGCGCACGCTGTCGCCATCAGTGCGCAGGTCGCAGAGATCGACGCTGCGATCGCCGATTTCCGTACGGCGATATTCACTCTTCAGACCTCTGACCCCGAATCCGTTCGACATCGACTCATCGACGTCGCGAATGAACTCGCACCGCTGCTCCAGAGTCCGCCCCGAATCGCTTTCACCGGCCCGGTCGATCTGCTGGTGACCGGCCGACTCGCGGAAGACGTCATCGCGGTCGTGCGAGAGGCACTGAGCAACGTGGCTCGTCACGCCCACGCGAACAGCGCGGAAGTCAGCGTCTCCGTCACAGCGTCGCTCGTCACGGTTGTTGTGGAAGACGACGGGGTCGGCGTTCCCGAAAAACTCCCTCGGTCCAGCGGTACTGCGAACCTCCTCATGCGCGCACGTGCGCATGGCGGTACGTGCGAAATCGAGCGGCGAAGCACAGGTGGCACGCGGGTACGCTGGCGCGTGCCGCTCGGATCGACGTCGCAGGCATCCTCATGACCCGGGTCTTCCTCGTGGACGATCATGAGATCGTTCGCCGCGGCATCGCCCAGATCATCGATGCAGACCCGGGCCTCGAGGTTGTGGGGGAGTCCGGCGCGGTGCAGGGGACTCGCGGCCGTGTCTCAGCGACGATTCCGGACGTCGTCGTCCTCGATGTGAACCTTCCGGACGGAAACGGGGTGGATCTGTGCCGACTCATTCGATCCGACCACCCCGAGATCCGCTGCCTCATGCTGACAGCAGTCGACGACGATGCTGCGAGCGTCGCAGCGGTGATTGCAGGTGCATCCGGATACGTGCTCAAGACGATCCGTGGAACGGACCTCGTCGACTCGATCCATCGTGCGGCGCGGGGAGAGAACCTCATCCCCACCGAGGTCGCCGCTGGCGTGCACCGCACGCTTCAGGCTCGAGTAGCGGAAGCTCAATCGCCAGCGGTGGAGTTGACTCT
>NZ_JAGGPD010000547.1 GCF_018613995.1 Microbacterium sp. ISL-103
GCGGGCACCAGCCCGTTCCACCACTTCGTCTACGTGGTCGCCGGCGATGGCGACCGGCAGGAGGGTGTCACCAGCGAGGCATCCTCGCTCGCCGGCCACCAGGAGCTCGGCAACCTCATCGCGATCTACGACTCGAACCAGATCTCGATCGAGGACGACACGAACGTCGCCTTCACCGAAGATGTCGCGAAGCGCTACGAAGCGTACGGCTGGCAGGTGCAGACCGTCGACTGGAAGAAGACGGGCGAATACGTCGAGGACGTCGCCGAGCTGAACTCCGCGATCGAGGCAGCCCAGGGCGAGACCTCCAAGCCCTCTCTCATCATCCTGAAGACGATCATCGGCTGGCCGTCGCCCGGCAAGCAGAACTCGGGCAAGATCCACGGTTCGGCCCTCGGCGGAGACGAACTCGCCGCCACGAAGAAGGTCCTCGGCTTCGATGCCGACGAGCACTTCGCGGTCGCCGACGACGTGCTCGCCCGCACCCGCGGTCTCGCGGAACGTGCGGCCGCGACCCGCGCCGAATGGCAGAAGTCGTACGATGCCTGGGCCGCCGCCAACCCCGAGCGCAAGGCTCTGCTCGAGCGCCTCGAGGCCAAGGCGCTGCCTGAGGACATCACCTCCGCCCTCCCGGTCTTCGAGAGCGGCAAGGATGTCTCGACCCGCGCGGCTTCCGGTCAGGTCATCAACGCACTCGCCGCCGAGCTCCCCGAGCTCTGGGGCGGTTCGGCGGACCTCGCCGAGTCGAACCTCACGACGATCAAGGACTCGAAGTCCTTCATCCCGGCCGAGTGGTCCACCCACGAATGGTCGGGCGACCCCTACGGCCGCGTGCTGCACTTCGGCATCCGCGAGCACGCCATGGGCGCGATCATCAACGGCATCGTGCTGCACGGCCCGACCCGCGCGTTCGGCGGTACGTTCCTGATCTTCAGCGACTACATGCGCCCGCCGGTGCGTCTGGCCGCACTGATGAACGTCCCCAGCATCTTCGTCTGGACGCACGACTCCGTCGCCCTCGGCGAGGACGGCCCGACTCACCAGCCGATCGAGCAGATCGCGACGCTGCGTGCCATCCCGAACTTCACCCTGGTGCGTCCGGCCGACGCCAACGAGACCTCTGCCGCCTGGCTCGAGATCCTCCGCCGCCACGAGGGACCCGCCGGCATCGCCCTGACCCGTCAGAACATCCCGGTGTTCGAGCGAGGCGAGGGTGCGGCCGACGGTGACGTCTTCGCGTCGACCGACGGCGTCTCGAAGGGCGCATACGTGCTCGCCGAGGCTCCGAACGGCACGCCGGACGTGATCATCGTCGCGACCGGTTCCGAGGTCCAGCTCGCGGTCAACGCTCGCGCGGCCCTGGCCGAAGAAGGCGTCAACGTGCGCGTCGTCTCCGCTCCGTCGCTCGAGTGGTTCGACGAGCAGGACGAGGCGTACCGCGAGTCGGTGCTCCCCCGC
>NZ_JAGGPD010000548.1 GCF_018613995.1 Microbacterium sp. ISL-103
CGAACTGCGTCAGGCAATGCATCGCGTGCGCACCGAGGTCGACAAGGCCGTGGTCGGCCAGGCCGGCACGGTGACGGGGCTTCTGGTATCCCTGCTGGCGCGCGGTCATGTGCTTCTCGAGGGTGTCCCCGGTGTCGCCAAGACCCTGGTGGTCCGTTCGTTCGCCCGCGCCCTCGGTCTCGACACGAAGCGCGTGCAGTTCACCCCCGACCTCATGCCGGGCGACGTGACCGGCTCGCTCGTGTACGACGCACGCACCGGAGAGTTCGATTTCCGTGCCGGGCCGGTGTTCACCAACATCCTGCTCGCGGACGAGATCAACCGCACGCCTCCGAAGACCCAGGCGGCACTGCTGGAGGCGATGGAGGAGCGCCAGGTGTCGGCCGACGGCGTCAGCCGACCGCTGCCCGAGCCGTTCCTCGTCGCCGCCACCCAGAACCCGATCGAGCACGAGGGCACGTATTCGCTGCCCGAGGCGCAGCTCGATCGCTTCCTGATGAAGCTCGTGGTGGGCATGCCCGAACGGGATGCCGAGGTGTCGGTGCTGCGCAAGCACGCCTCAGGGTTCTCGCCGCGCGAGCTCACCGGAGTCGAGTCCGTCGTCTCCGCGGATGAGATCCGGGCCGCGCAGAACGCCGCGGGACGCGTGGACGTCACCGACGACGTGCTCGGCTACGTCGTCGATCTCGCACGCGCCACCCGTCAGTCGCCCTCGGTCGAGCTCGGCGCGAGTCCCCGCGCCTCGACGGGGCTGCTGGCCGCGGCCAAGGCATGGGCGTGGCTCAATGCCTCGACCGCGGTGACACCCGATCACGTGCAGACGATGCTCGTACCCGTCTGGCGTCACCGCCTGCAGCTGCGCCCCGATGCCCAGATGGAGGGGGTCTCGGCGGATGCCGTGCTCACCTCCGTCGTCCAGCAGACCAGGGTGCCGATCTAGGTGTTCGTCACCGGTCGTCTCTCCCTGGCCGTCGCCATCGGGATCGTCCCGTTGGTCGTCGCCGGACTCGCGGGCTACCCGCCATATGCCGCACTCGGCATCTGGGTCGGGCTCTGCGCGGTGCTCGTGGTCGTCGACGTGCTGCTCGCTCCGAGTCCGCGAGCGGTGGTGGTCACCCGGCGAGTCCCGGCACGCGCAAGGCTCGGCGAGCCGGTGCCGGTCAGCGTCGCACTCCACAACCAGGGGCCGCGCACTCTGCACGCGCTGATCCGCGATGCCTGGCAGCCGACTGCCGGCGCCGGCGCCGATCGGCAGCGCGTCAGCGTGCCGGCCGGCGAGCGCAGGCGCATCGCGATTCCGCTGCTCCCCCGACGTCGGGGCGAGCTGACGAGCGAGTTCGTGATGATCCGTTCTCGGGGTCCCCTCGGACTCGCCGGTCGGCAGGCGCGCCACGGCGTCCGCGGCACGATCCGTGTGCTCCCTGCGTTCTCGTCGCGCAAGCATCTGCCCTCCCGCCTGGCCCGACTGCGCGAGCTCGACGGCAACACCAGCATCCAGGTGCGTGGCCAGGGCACGGAGTTCGACTCGCTCCGCGAGTACGTCCGAGGCGACGACGTCAGATCGATCGACTGGCGTGCCACGGCGCGAGCCGGCACCACGATGCTGCGCACATGGAGGCCCGAGCGCGACCGCCACGTCGTCATCATCATCGACACCGGCCGCACCGCCGCTGCGCGCGTGGGCGACGGAACCAGGGTCGATGCGGCACTCGAAGCCTCGCTGCTGCTGGCCGCCCTGGCCGCCCGCGCAGGCGACCACGTGCACCTTCTCATGTACGACCGCGTCGTGCGTGCACGCGTGACCGGGGTTGAGGGCGCCGCGCTCCTTCCCGCGCTGACGGATGCGATGGCGCCGGTGCACGCACGCCTGGTCGACACCGACTGGCCGGGGGCCTTCGCCGCCGTGCGCACCCTCACGACCCGACCCGCTCTGATCGTGGTGCTGACGGCGCAGGACGCCGCAGAGTCCGCTCGCGGTTTCCTCGGCGCGTTCCCGAACGCTTCGAGGGCGACCTCGATCCTGGTCGGCTCGGTGACGGATGACGGCATCTCGGAGCTCGCGAGGCAGCGCGGCTCGCGCGAGGAGATCTACCTAGCGGCGGCCGCAGAGCGCACGATGCGCGATGCCGAGAACGTGGCGGATGCGGTGCGCAGGGCCGGAGGCGA
>NZ_JAGGPD010000549.1 GCF_018613995.1 Microbacterium sp. ISL-103
GTTCCGCGGCCGTCGCCTCGCCCACCGCGAGCTCGGCGATCAGCACCCGGTTGTATGGATCCGCCGTTTCGGCGCCCAGCACGGTCACCGTCGCCTGCCCGCCGGAGACCAGCGGCAGGAGCTCTTCGGCGAACCGGATGCCGACCGGCCCCGCCCCGATGACGACGATGCGCTCGGGCATGATCAGATCCGGTGGCCGGCGAGCGAGGCGCGCGGTACGGCGTAGACGAGAGCGGTGATGAGCAGCAGCACCACGTAGGCGGCGACGAAGCCGCCGAACGCCGGGGCGTAAGACCCGGTCCCGCTCTTGGCGGCGGCGAGCACCTGCGGGATCACGAAACCGCCGTAGGCGCCGATCGCCGAGATCAGACCGAGGGCTGCGGCGCCCTTGCGCTGGGTGCTGACCGCGAGCGCGTCGCCGGCTGTCGCCGCACCCCGGGCGGCGAAGACGTTGGGGATCATCCGGTAGGTCGCGCCGTTGCCGACGCCCGCCGCGATGAAGAGCAGCAGGAAGCATCCGAGGAAGAGTGCGAAGCTGTTCGCCTCGAGCGTCACCAGGAGCGAGAGGGCGCCGACGATCATGAGCGAGAACGCGGCGATCGTCATCCGTGCTCCGCCGAACCGGTCGGCGAGCTTGCCGCCGTAGGGGCGGGCGAGGGAGCCGACCAGGGCGCCGAGGAACGCGAGCGACAGTGACGCGCTGCCGATCTGGAACGTCGAGAACTCGGGGAAGGTGTCGGAGATCAGCTTGGGGAAGACGCTCGAGAAGCCGATGAACGATCCGAACGTGCCGATGTAGAGAAGCGACAGCACCCAAAGGTGCGGTTCTCGCAGCGCCGCGGCGGCTCCGGCGAAGTCGGCCTTGGCGGAGGACAGATTGTCCATGTGGCGCCACGCGCCCCAGACGGCCACCAGGATCAGCGGGATCCACATCCACCCGGCGAGCGAGAGGTTGAACGTGAACGCCGCCGTGACCGACACGACGATCGGCACGGCGAGCTGCGCGACCGAGGTGCCGAGGTTGCCGCCCGCGGCGTTGAGCCCGAGCGCCCACCCCTTCTCCTTCTGCGGGAAGAAGTAGGTGATGTTCGCCATGGAGCTTGCGAAGTTGCCGCCGCCGAAGCCGGCGAGGGCGGCCACCGCGAGAAGCACGCCGAACGGGGTCTCAGGGTCTTGCACCACGATGCCGAGCAGGACCGCCGGGATCAGCAGCAGCAGCGCCGAGACGATGGTCCAGTTGCGTCCGCCGAACCGAGCCACGAGGAACGTGTAGGGGAATCGCAGCGTCGCACCGACCAGGCTCGGCAGCGAGATCAGCCAGAACGACTCCGTGGTGCTCAGGGTGAAGCCGGCGGCGGGAAGAAGCACGACGACGATGCTCCAGAGCTGCCAGATGATGAAGCCGAGGAACTCGGCGAAGATCGACCAGCCGAGGTTCCGTCGGGCGATGGCCTTGCCCTCGGATGCCCAGAAGGTCGCATCCTCGGGGTTCCACCCGTCGATCCACCGGCCGGGGCGGCGCGTGAGGGTCACGGCGTGAGTGTCGACGCTGCTTCTTCCGGTGATCTGAGACATCGCGGCTCCTGGCGTTCGAGAGGTGAATGCTCTGAACGTAGGCGGCGGATGTTGCAGGGCCGCACGAGTGCGATTACCGGACGATTACTTCTCGATCACATCGGAGGGTTCGGCGATGAGAGAAGTTCAGGAATCCTGCTCGTCCGCACGCCAGGACACGGCCAGCTCGGTGATCGTGGCGACCGCCGCTGCGGTGTCTTCGCGACGGCCGCCCGCGCGCCCGGCGGCAAGGCCGGCGAGGTAGGCGCTCAGCGGCGCTGCCGGGCGGGCGACGCCGTGCGCGACGTCGCGGGCGAGATCCAAGAGCAGAGCGATGTCGACCGACTCGCGATCGATCCCGAGGGCCGTGCAGGCGGCCGTCGTCCACTCCTCCAGCGCTTCGACCGGAAGGTGCTGCGGCTTGTCGGTCATGTCGTCTCCTCGTCGAGCGTGCGGTCGGGTGCGGTGTTCTCGCCATGCGTGCGGATGGTCGCCCGGGCCCGTTCCAGATCGTCCCACGTGTCGACATCCGTCGCCAGGTCTCCTGCGGGCAGTGCGGTGATGGTCAGGCCGGCGAGCAGCGAGCGGATCGAGGCGTCACGGCCGCCGTCGGGGAAGGCCGCTGCGGCCGAGCGCAGGGCGTCGGTGCGGTAGCGGCCGATCAGCCACTGCATCCGTCCGGCGGTGTCGCTCAGGCAGACGCCGTCGTCACCGGGCGAGAGGGGCGGATGCTGCCGCAGCAGCGCGACCGCGTGCTCGGCGTTCGGCAGATCAGCCGCGAGGACGTAGACCTCGGTGCGCTCGAGGAGGGCGAGTCCGGCGGCGATGCCGGCGACCGGGCCGCCGAACTCGGGAGTCTCGCGGGTCCAGACGACCTCGCCGTTCACCGGTGCATGCGGCCCCACGACGACGATCGGGGCG
>NZ_JAGGPD010000036.1 GCF_018613995.1 Microbacterium sp. ISL-103
GGCAGCAGGCCGTTCCGGCCATGGGAACGTGGATCGAGCCGTCGACCGTCGAAGAACAGGTCGCTCGAGCGCTGGATCGCGACGAACTGCTCGCCGAGCGCTTCGCGGTGTGGCCGAATCGCCCCGATGCGGTCACGGAGTCGCTATCAGACCTCGACCTGGAGGCGTGGATCGACGCAGCGGGCGCTCACCCCGTCATGGGGACCGCGCCAGGCGCTGTGATCGCGATTGCAGTGTCCCGAGGCGGCGGATCCGCGACGATCGCGGCCGGACGTCGCGCCGACAGCGAGCACATTGCCGTCGAGCACAAGAAGACGGGCGCCGGCACCCTCTGGGTTGCCGCGTACGTAAAGAAGCTGAAGGCCGAGCTCGGAGACGCGCTCGTGGTGCTCGATGCGAAGAACGCGACGGCCATCGTGGCGTCGCTTCAGGGCGTCGGCGTGAAGTTCATGTCGATGAACCTCGACGAGATCGCCGCCGCGCACGCCCTGTTCATCGAACACACCAACGCGGGCGCGATCGTGCACCGCGACCAGCCTGAGGTGACAGCCTCGCTGCAGTTCGCCGGCGTCCGTGCGCTGACGCGCGGCGGCGGGCAGACGTGGGAGTCATCTGATGCGAAGAAGCCCATCACGCAGGCGCAGGCAGTGACCTGGGCCGTCTGGGGCGTGCTCAAGCGTGAGTCATCGCCCGAGAAGAAGAGACCGATCGTGAGGGGATACGCATGAGCCTCATCCTGCTTGACGGTGAAACACCGCCGATGGATGCCGCGGCGCTGGGTGCGCTGGGCGCCGAGCTGAAGAAGGATGCACAGAACACGTGGGCTCCGCTTCGCACGCTGCAGAAGCACATCGACGGGCAGCTGCTGCGTACGTGGATGCCCGACAATGCGGACGCCGAGTACAAGGATCTGCTGCGCAAGTCGGCGTCTCCGTGGCTCGGCTTCGCCCGCGACGCGATCGCGCAGGGCTGCATCGTCTCCGGCTACACGAACACCGATCTGTGGAACCGGGTCTGGCGCGCGAACGGCATGGACGGCCGGCAGGAGGTCGTCACGCGCGACGCCGTCGGTTTCTCACGCGGATTCGTGGCAGTGCTTCCCGGGGCCGACCCGGACTCGGTCGTCATGCGGCCGATGAGCGCACTCGACACGTATGCGGTTTTCGATGACCCGTGGGACGACTACCCGCGGTACGTCCTTCACCGCCGGAAGCCACGCGCAGCCGGGAAGTCGTTCTGGCAGGGCGAATGGATGCTCGTCGACGAAGAGGGCATCTACCGCTTCAAGGGAACGCCGGATACGCCGGTCGAGATGACCTTCGAGGCGCACGGGATGGGATCCGCCCCGATCGTCGCGGTGTCGAACAGTCTCGACGCAGCTCCGATCTCCTCTATCGCAGACAAGGTCTCGGTCTACAAGCGGATCGTCGACGCGACGTTCACCCTGCAGATGCTGCAGCGGTACGGCGCGTTCCCGCAGAAGTGGATGGCGGGCGGCGAGGTCGACCCGAACGTCCGATCGTCCGTCGCCGGTCTCCTCCACGCAGGCGGTGAAGCTGGCGATACCGCGCGCTTCGGCGCGTTCCCCGCATCAGACCTCGAGAAGGCGGTGTCGGCCCTCGACGCTCACATCAAGCACTTCAGCGCTGTCGTTCAGGTGCCGCCGCACTACCTGCTCGGCGCCGTCGTCAACATGAGCGCGGAGGGCATCGCGGCTGCGGAGGCCGGCTACCACCGGAACCTCTCGGCTCGTAAGAAGTCGATCGGCGAGGGATACGAGCTCGCGATGCGCACGGCGGCATCGATGCTCGGCGATGAGGCGGCGGCCGCGTCCACCACCGATCAGGTCGAGTGGGAGAACGTCTCCTCTTGGTCGCTGTCGCAGGTCTCGGACTTTGTTCAGAAGGTCGAGATGTCCACGGGACCGCTCGAGGAGCTGTTCCGGATGATTCCGGGATGGACCAAGGCGGACGCGGCGAAAGCGCACACGGCTGCACTCGCGAAAGCGAGGGCTCTCGCAGAACAGATCACACCCGCTCCGCAGGCCACGCCTGCGTAGTGGGGATGCAGGGACGGCACCTGTCGAATCCGCCGGTCAACCCACCACCACTCCTCAGGAGGATCAATGTTCACCCATCAGCAGAGTCTGGCCACCCGCTTCCCGTTCCTTCGCTTCAACGGCGAGGGCGGAGACGGTGGCGGCGGTGGAGGCGAAGGCACCCCGGGTGCTGAGGGCGGCACCCCGCCGCCCGCGTACACCGCCCCGCAGTCGCAGGCCGACCTGGATCGGATCGTCGAGGCACGCCTCGCTCGTGAGCGGCAGAAGCTCGCCAGCGAGTACGGCGGCGACGCGGCATCCGTGAAGGCGCAGCTCGCCGAGTACGAGAAGTACAAGGAGTCGCAGAAGACCGAGACCGAGAAGGCCATCGACGAGGCGAAGAAGGGCACCGAGACTGAGGTCTCGCAGCGCTTCCTCTCCAGGCTGGTCGGCTCAGAGGTCAAGGCCCTCGCAGCGTCTCTGGGCTTCAACGACCCCGCCGACGCGCTCGCTGTCATCGATTCGGCCTCGCTGCCGGTCAAGGACGACGAGCCCGACACCGACGCGATCAAGAAGCTCGTCGAGAAGCTCGCGACCGACAAGCCCTACCTGCTGAAGGCCGGAACGAAGCCGACGCCGCGCGTGCGGCCGAAGCCCGGCCAGGGTGACCCGACCGACACGCCCCCCGCGGGCGGCAAGGGAAACGCCGCGTCCGCGCTTCGCCAACTGGCGACGCGACGCAAGGGTTCCTGACCTGCAGTCTCCATCTCACAACCATGAGCCGTCCACCGTGGGCGGCTTTCGTCTTTGAAAGGACAGTGCTGCCATGGCAGATATCACTCGCGAGGACGTCGCGACGCTCATCCAGGAGGAGTACAGCAGCACGCTGCTCTCCACCGCGGAGGCGCAGTCGGCCGTCCTCTCCGGCTTCGAGAACGTGCCGCTCGGCACGAAGATCACGAACGCCCCGGTGCTCACCACCCTCCCCGAGGCGAAGTGGGTCTCCGAGTCCGCGACGCTGGAGGCCGGCCGCAAGCCGACCTCGAAGGCGATCTGGGGAAACAAGCGCTTCGTCGTCGAAGAGGTCGCGGTCATCGTCCCGATCCACGAGGACACCCTCGAGGACGCCGACGACACCATGATCGACAAGATCACGAAGCTCGGCGGCACCGCGATCGGCAAGAAGCTCGACGAGGCCGTCATCTTCGGTGTCGACAAGCCCGCCACGTGGCTGAGCCTCGACCTCCTCGCGGCGGCCGTCGCCGCCGGCAACGTGTTCGAGGTCTCGCCCACGCCCGGACAGGACGACCTCGCGGGGTCGATCCTGCAGGCTGCCGGTGCGGTCGCGGACTCGGGCGCAAACCCGACCACGATCCTGTCGGCATCGGGTCTCCGCTTCCGGCTCGCCAACCTCCGCAGCGCGGACGGTCAGGCGATCTACCAGCGGACGCTCGGCGAGAGCGGTGGTGTCTCGGACAGCATCGCTGGTCTGGATGCCGCGTTCGTGAAGAACGGCGCATGGGACAACACGCTCGCTTCGGCGATCGTCGCGGACCGTTCGCGCGTCCTCATCGGTGTCCGTCAGGACGTCACGGTGAAGTTCCTCGACCAGGCAACGGTCGACGGGATCAACCTCGCGGAGCGCGACATGGTCGCCTTCCGTTTCAAGGCTCGCTATGCGTACGTGCTGGGCAACACGCTCAACGCGACCGGAGCGAACTCCGAGCCCGTGGGTGCCGTTATCCCGACGGCCGCCCCGTAATCGAAGGAGGCGACATGAGCATCACGCTCACGCACCCCGGCAAGGGCCGCAAGGTCACCGTGCCGGACGATGTCGCCGACTCCTACATCTCGCAGGGGTGGGTGGCCGCTGGGTCGCCTGCCCCTGCTGAGCAGGAGCCGGTGGACATCTCGAAGCTGAAGGTCGACGAGCTCAAGGCACATGCCGAAGAGCACGGCATCGACCTCGGCGACGCGACCAAGAAGGCCGACATCATCGCCGTGATCGAGGCGGCGGGCGAGCAGAAGGAGGAGTCCGGTGCTGGATCTGACGATGCCGAAGCTGGCTCCGTTCCTGCCGACGCTGACGGCGGCGCAGACGACTAAGGTCACCGCGTGGCTTCCGGTCCTCGCACTGCGTCTCAACGCGCGGTACGGGGACCGGATCACCACGGTGCCTTCGGGCACTGACCCTGTCGTCCCTGCGAACGAGCCGGCGTTCATCTCGGCCGCCGCAGATTCGATCATGACCCGGCTCGCAAGGCCCGGTCTGGTCGACTCCCAGGCGGTCGGCCCGGCGAACGTCCGCTACAACTCGCGGGCCGCGCTGCTGAAGTGGTTCCTGCCCGAGCAGCTGGACGAGCTCGACGCGATCGCCGGTCTCGGCAACGTGCGGTCCATCCGAATGGCCGCGCCGGATCCGATCCGCTTCGGCAACCGCATGAGCTACTTCGACCAGCTCGACGAGGAGGCGCTCTGATGGAGTTCCCCTTCGGTGAGCAGGTCGTGCGCGAGCGCCGGCAGCCGGTCACCGATCCCTACGACCCCGACACTCAGGTGCCGGGGTCGTGGGAGGACCCGGTCGCATACCTCGACCTGGAGGACGCGTTCGTCGCATCCTCCAGCTCGAGGGCGCCGGGGGATGCGACACGGTCGCAGATCCTCACGGAGAAGTCGCTCTACCTGACCGATCCGCACGCCGACGGTCGGGCGGGCGATCGAGTCCGCCGTGGAGGCACGCTCGATGAAATCGCCGGCACGTGGTCGGGCGGAGACGTCCTGTACGTCAACGTGCGACCCACCGCGGACGTCAATCCGTGGACAGGTTGGCAGCCAGCCATCGAGATCCCGCTCGACATGTCGGAGGGCTGAGCCGTGGCGACCACGTGGGACAACGACGCGATGGATGAGCTTGCGCGCGGCGCCGGGATCACGGGTGCTGTCGTGGAGGCCGCTGAGCGGATCGCTGACCAGGTGCGTGCTGATGCCCCCGTCGACACGGAGGACTACAAGAACAGCATCCGTGTGACCGTGAAGCAGCAGCGCCGTTCCGTCGCTCTGGTCGAGTCGACTGATCCGAAGGCTCTTGTCATCGAAGCGAAGACGGGCGTCATGGCGCGGGCGGCGAAGAAGTCTGCGAGGTCACGATGACGGCGATCATCCATGCCGACCTTGAGCTGTGGCTCACTGGTTGGCTTCGCGCGCAGCTCGCGGCCCGCCCGGAGGCCGTGTGCCAGGGCGTGACGGTGAACAACAAGGAGCCGGCGGGCACTCTTCCGTCGAAGCTCGTTGTCGTCCGCTACGACGGTTCTTCTGTCGAGGAGCTGCACGTCGACTCCGCATCGGTCGGAGTCACCATCTACGCCGGAACGAAGGCGCTCCCGAAGGACGCGAACGACCTCGCACGCATTGTGCGCGCCCTGATCGGCGACAGCGCGCGCGTAGAGCCCGGAAACCCGGTCGCGGCGGTCACTGCATCCAACGGCCCGATTCCGGTCGCTGACGCGGGCGAGAAGGCGGTCCGCTACTTGACGTTCGAGCTGGCTGTTGTCGGCTCGCCTCTCTGAACCACCCACACCACCACTCGAGCCTTCGCGACCGCGGGGGCTCTTTCTCGTAGAGAAGGAGAACATCATGGCGGATTCCGCCGGAAACGACATCCTCGCGGTCGCTGTACCCGTCACCGGGTTCATCGGTATCGCACCGTTCGGGACGATCATCCCGACGCCTGCTGAGGGCGCGGAGGAGAGTCTCACTCTCGCCGCCGCGTTCAAGAAGCTCGGTCTGCTGAAGAACGACGGCGGGCCGCAGTGGGCGTGGGAGCAGACGGGCGACGCGATCGAGTTCTGGCAGGACGGCTACTCGCTGCCCTCCGGTCTCGCGAACGTCACCCTCTCCGTCACCGCGGCGCAGACCGACGCCTGGGTGCGAGAGCTGATCTCGGGCGCCACGCCCGACGAGAACGGCTACATCAACTTCGACGGTGGAGGTCACGCGACGCAGTACGTCGTGTTCACCGAGGAGATCTTCAAGAACGGTGCGATCCGCCGCCGTGTCGCCGCGAACGTCCAGGTGCAGTCGGTGGTCGAGGACCGCTCGACTCGTGGCGAGGTGCTCGGCTACGCGATCACCTTCAAGGTCAACCGTTCGCCGCTCACCGGCAACGCTCACTTCGGTGAGTGGGTCCTCGCGGCCTGACCCCAACTGTGGGGCGCTGAGTCTCGTGGGTGACTCAGCGCCCCGCTTTACCCACACCACCCACGAAACCCCACGAAGGAGACCCACCATGGCCGCTCCCAGCGCCCGAAAGACCACGAAGCGCCCCACAGCGCCCAAGACCACCACGGCCCCGCAGAAGGCCGTCCAGAAGGAGGAGCGCGCGTCGCGTTCCTACACCGTCGAGGACGACGTCGTGCACTACACGACCAAGGACGGCATCAAGCTGGCGATCGACCTGGACTTCCCGCCCGATCTCGTGCAGATGTCGATGGGCGCGGATGACGAAGACCGCTCCGAAGAAGAGCAGTTCGAGATCATCGCCGCTTCGTACGGCGAGAACTTCCGGGAGGCCTACGACAAGATGGGCATCCTCGAACGCAAGCGCCTGCAGACTGCTGTGTTCACCGAGTTCGCGAAGGCCATGGGTATCACCATGGGGGAATCCTCGGGCTCCTCCGATTCGTAGAGGAGCACCGCAAGCCCGTCCGGTTTGACCTGCAACGCCTCGGCCTCGATCTTGACGATCTGGGTTCGAGGCGGCTGCGGTACCGGCGGGCAGCGGATCTTATCGAGGAGCTGTTCAAAGAGCACGGGTCGCACACCGTCGCTGCTCTGCGTGGGTACGACTGGGTTGCGTCGGATGCTGACGTGGCTGTGATCACCCTCGCGGAGTGGTTCGCGAATGTGCACCGTGACACAGAGAAGGCCCGTGAGCCGTTCCGGTTCCCGCGTCCGTGGTCTGAGAAGGACCCCAACGCGGATGTGACCGCTGAGGAACGAGCCGAGCTGGAGCGGAAGCTCCTGGCGAGGAGTGCGCTCCGCGATCGATGAGGAGGAGCGCATGGGCTCTCAGGTTGCCGTCACCGAAGTTGCCGTCGTCCCCACCTTCAAGGGGTTCCGCAAGGTCGTCAACTCGGAGGCGGACGGGGCCGCGAAGACGGCGTCAACGGGCTTCTCTCGCACGTTCGCGAAGACTGGCACCGATACCGGCAAGACGGTCGGTGCGGGCTTCAAGAAGGCGTTCGAGCAGTCCGCGCAGGGCACCTCGTCGAAGGTCACGAAGGCTCTTGAAGCTGATGTGGCGAAGACGTCGCGTGCACTGTCGACGGCGCGGCTGAAGGAGCAGGACGCGATCGGGAAGGTGCGTCTCGCGCAGGCGCAGCTGAACGAGGCGAACAAGCGGTACGAGAAGGACTCGTCTCAGGTCATCCGGGCGCAGGAGCGTCTGGCGACCGCGTCGCGTCAGCTCGAGAACGCACACGAGGGCACAGAGCGTGCCACGGATGATCTGAAGCGGTCGCAGGGGGAGCTTGCACGGGCCGCTGATCGTGCCGGCGACGAGCTCGCTGATGCGGGTGAGCGCGGGGTCACTGGGTTCCGGTCCAGCGTGGTCGGTGGTGTGAAGTCGTTCGCGGCTCCGCTGGTCGCGGCGTTCGCTGCCCTCGGCATCGGGAACATCGTCGCGGACGCGTTCCGTGGTGCGAAGGACTTCGTTCTCGGGACGATCGACATCGCTTCGGATTTGAACGAGTCCGTCAACGCGGTGCAGGTCGCGTACGGTGACGCCGCTGACGAGGTCCTAAAGCTCGGAGACAACTCCGCGAAGGCTTTTGGTCTGAGCAAGCGCGACCTCAACGCGTACGCCACCCAGTTCTCCGCCTTCGTGAACACGCTCGCGGGGTCGGGCGGTGACGTCGCTGGAACGCTCGAGCAGCTCGTCGGTCGGGGTACTGACTTCGCGTCGGTGTTCAACCTCGAGGTGTCCGAGGCGCTGCAGGTCTTCCAGTCCGGTCTTGCCGGTGAGACGGAACCGCTGCGTAAGTTCGGTATCGACCTGTCGGCGGCGACGATCCAGCAGTACGCGTATGCGAACGGCATCGCGGAGACGGGCACGCAGCTCACCGAGGCGCAGAAGGTGCAGGCCCGGTACGGTGCCCTGCTCGAGCAGACGGACAAGGTCGCTGGCGACTTCGTCAACACGCAGGACGAGCTCGCGAACAAGAACCGCATCAACGCGGCTGCGTGGGACGACATCCAGGCGAAGATCGGTGAGGGTTTCCTCCCGGTCGCGCAGGAGCTCGCGAACATCGTCGGCAATGATCTGCTGCCCGTGATCGCGAAGCTCGCGGAGGAGGAAGGGCCCGGGCTGGCGAAGGCATTCGCCGACATCCTCCCGGACCTGACCACGCTCGCGAAGGAGCTCCTACCTCAGCTTCCTTCGCTCATCCAGTCATTCTCCGACGGACTCCCGGGCATGATCGCGCTCCTGGGCGCGATCGCACCCCTGCTGATCGCGATCACGCAGGGCGGCTCCGATCAGACCGCGATGTACAAGGGGTTGTTCGACCTGATGAGCGGCGACAAGTCGTTCGAGAACTTCGCGACCGACCTCAACAGTTTGAGCGGACCCATCGGAGATCTCGGACGCTGGGGAACGGACCTGACAAACCAGTTCATGGAGTGGTTCTCGCGGATCCCGATGGATGTGTCGAACGGAGTCAACCAGGTCGTCGGTTTCATCGGAACGATCCCCGTGCGCGTCCAGGCTGGCCTTGGCGCGCTCGGCAACCTGCTGTTTTCTTCCGGACGGGCACTCATGGACGGGTTCCTCCGGGGCATCCGTTCAATGGTCGGTGAGATCACCAGCACTGTGTCTGGCGCGATCGAGTGGGTGATGGGGTTCTTCCCGAACTCACCTGCGAAGCGCGGCCCTCTGTCTGGTTCCGGGTGGACGCAGATCGGCAAGTCCGGTGAGGCGTTCTGGGATCAGTGGCTGGGAGGGATGGGTGGCGAGGGGCCTGAGTTCCCGGGCTTCCCCGACCCGGGCACGGGCGGTCCTGCTGGGTCCTCTGGGGCTGTGGTGTCGTCTGCGGGCGGTGCCGGGCATTCGGTGTCTCAGACGAACCACTTCGACAAGACGGATCCGGCTGAGGCTGTGGAGCTCGCGAACCAGCAGCTCACGGCCATGTTGAGGAGTGCATGATGCTGCGTATCCGGTTCGACGGGGCTGCTGAGGAAATTCTCGGCAGCCCCGAGTCGGCGCTTGGCGACCTCACAGGCCTGTTCGTTGCCCCGGATGGCTTCGAGGGCTGGGATGACGGGGGCGGCGATGCGCGCCGCGAGTCGATCGATCGGCCTTCAAACCATGGCGAGTTCGACCTCCCCGTGTATCACGGTGCCCGGGTGTTCTCCATCGACGGCTGGGCTCTGGCAACGACCGATGAAGAGCTGGCGCATCTGCGGAGCATCGTCACGGGGATCGGCGCCACCGGTGACCGGGTGAAGGTCACGGTGGAACATCAGGGCCAGACGCTCTGGGCGTACGCGCGCCGGGCGCTGCGGACAACGTTCCGTGATTCGGGCATTCGACATGGTCTGCGTCGTGCACGGTTCGTGATGCAGTTCTCGGCGGCGGACCCGAGGAAGTACGGGGAGGTGCGGGACGTGCCAGCAGGCACCCCTGCCGCGCACCGCGGGAACTTTCCTGCGATGCCGCTTCTCATGGTCGGTGCTGGCAGCGGTGGGTACACGGTGACGGGTCCGAACGGCCGCGTCGTGGTGGTCGTGACGGCACCGGCCGCGGCGCACTACATCGACTTCGCGACCGGTGGCCTGTACACGGCTGCGGGGGTGCGCCAGGTGGGCGCAATCACGACCTACCAGCCGTGGAGTATCCCCGCCGGTCTTCCGGGCGTCACAGCGTCCATCAACGGCTCTCGCACGCTGACCCAGCGGGTCACGGACACATTCATCTAGGGGGCGGTCGTGGCGCAGCTGCAGGCGTACGTGTGCAACGCACTCACCGGGCAGCAGCTCGACCGCATCCCGATGAAGGCGTACAAGTACGAGCGCCTCCTCTCGGCTGGGGATGCGTCCTCATCGATCACGATCCCGCTGGATGGGACGTTCGATGCGGGCACTCTGCGGAGCCTCACCCAGCCGTGGTCGCGGATGATCGCGATCGAGCGCGACGGGGTGCTGGAGTACATGGGGTACTCGATGGGTCACCCCGGCTACCGGTTGGGGCAGCGTGAGCTGACGATCAAGCTCGTCGACCTGTGGTCCCTGCTTGCGCGCCGCGGTGGATGGAACCACAGCGCCACAAATCTCGAGAAGTGGAAGGTCACCTATACGGCGTCGCTCGCAGCACTCGCAGACAGCGTGCTGCGTCGTGGACGCACCGGACCCGCACTCCCGTCAATGGCGTTCCCGTTGACACTGAACGGCGTCCCCCCGGGCCCGGCAGTGACGAGGTCGTACTACGGGTACCACATGGAATACGTCGCGGACGTGCTGGACGACCTGATGGCTGAGGGCCTCGACATCTACTTCCGGCCCCGCTGGTCGGGGAACGGCGACGCAGACTGGCTGTTCGAGACGGACATCGACTGGTCGACAGGCATCACACGGGAGTTCTCGGTCACCGCGCCAGGGTCGCCGATCACGGGGTTCGTGGAACAGCTCGACGCGACCCGCGTGACGAACAACGCCCGGTATGCGGGTGAGGGATCCGAGGAAGACATGCTCGTGCGGTCGTCCCGCAAGGAGGCGTCCCCGTACCCACTGCTGGACCGTGTGACGAACGCGAAACAGATCGACAAGGTCGCACAGCTCGCCGCCATGGCCGAGCAGGACCTCATCACGTACGGCATGCCAACGTCGCAGTGGGAGTTCCAAGTCACCGCGGACACCCCGATCGATGTCGGCGATGCGGTGGAGCTTCACTTCGACGGTGACCCGGTCATTCCGAACGGCTGGTACCGGCGCCGGGTCGTGAAGGTCTCCGGTGATGAGTCCGAGGTGAAGACGATCAGTGTGCAGCCGACAGGGGGGCAGTGATGGCCGTCAGTCATCTCGGTGCAGCCGGGCAGCAGCAGGAGGTTCAAAGGATAAAGCGGGAGGATCGCCGTCTGGCGAAGGCGACGATGCAGAACGCATCTATCGGCAACGCCGACTTCCGCGTTCACAGCGGCGCGCGGATCATCGTCGAGAATGGTGGCCTCTACGTCACGGGCATCGCGAACGTGTCGGGTCGTCTCGAGGGTGACGGGACGCTCGAGT
>NZ_JAGGPD010000550.1 GCF_018613995.1 Microbacterium sp. ISL-103
ATCGGGGCGTACACCGCAGCCAAGGGCGGCCTGCGCAACCTCACCAAGGCCATGACGGCTGGGTGGGCGGCAAGAGGCGTACGGGTCATCGGCGTCGCTCCCGGCTATATCCGCACGGAACTCACCCAGCCTCTCGTCGATGATCCGACATTCAACGAGTGGGTGCTCGGGCGCACCCCGGTGGGTCGTTGGGGAGAGCCGGAGGACATCGGAGGCGCCGTGATCTGGCTGGCATCCGACGCATCGCGATTCGTGACCGGACAGGTCGTCTTCGTCGACGGCGGAATGACGGCGGTGGTGTGATGGCGGCCGTTCCGCACGCGATCGTGATCCACGCGGCCGGCGACCTCCGCGTCGAGGAGATCGCCGAGCCCCTGCCGGCATCTGACGAGGCCGTGATCGACATCGTCTACGGAGGCATCTGCGGCTCTGATCTGCACTACTGGACGCATGGTGCCGCCGGGGAGTCGATCCTGCGCGCCCCCATGATGCTCGGCCACGAGGTCGTGGGCGTCGTCCGCCGCGCTGCGGCCGACGGCACCGGGCCCTGGGAGGGCACGCGCGTCGCCGTGCACCCGGCCACTCCGGCGACCGAGTACGTACGGCACCCCGCGCACCGACCGAACATCGCGGGCGGCGGCTACCTTGGGTCCGCCGCCCGGTTCCCGCACCGCGACGGGGCATTCGCGCATCGAGTGGCGCTGCCGACAGGCATGCTCCGGGCGCTCCCCGAGACGGTGGATCTGCAGGAAGCGGCGCTGATCGAGCCCGCCAGCGTCGCATGGCATGCAGTGAACCGTATCGGCGATGTCACCGACCTCTCGGCGCTGGTCGTGGGGTGCGGTCCGATCGGGCTCCTCGCGATCGCCGTGCTCCGAGCGCGCGGCGTGCGCCACATCACCGCCATCGACCTGCATGACCGGCCGCTGAAGGTCGCGAAGGAGCTGGGGGCGGATGTCGTGCTNNGAAGCCATCGCGGCCTCGACACGGCGATCCGTGCGGCGACCCGCGGAGGCGCCGTCGCCATGGTCGGGCTGCTGCCGAGCGGGCCGCAGCCCGTGCAGGTCGCGCTGGCGATCGCCAAGGAACTCGATCTCCTCGGCTCGTTCCGCTTCAACGACGAGATCGACGAGGTCATCGAGGCGCTCGCCCGGAAGAGGCTTCGGATCGCCCCGGTGATCAGCCATGTGGAGCCTTGGCGATCGGCCGAAGCGGCCTTCGCTATCGCGGCGGATCCGACGCAGTCCAGCAAGGTCCTTCTGAAGTTCGGACGTGCTCCGTCCTAGGCGCTCCCCGTTCTGTCGCCGCCGGTCACAGAGGCGAACGCTGCCCGAGATGGCGATTGAGCACCTTCGCGCTCGTCTCGAAGCTCCTGATCGGCGACCCTTCGATCCAATTGCGGTGCGTCTCGAGGATCACAGCCCGTGTTCCCGCGAGCTTCGCCTGCTCGATGAACGAGGGGATGTCCATGTTCCCGAGGCCCAGCTCGACGGCATCCGCCGTGTCGATCGGGGTCAGCGATGATCCTCGCAGGCGGGTGCCGCGGTCGGTGATGTGGCACAGCACGACACGCTCGCCGAGCTCGCGCATGAGAGCGAGGGCGTCTACCCCTGCCGCAGTCGGCCAATAGCAGTCGAATTCGAAGTTGACGGCGGCCGGATCGGTCTCGGCGATGAGGACGGAGAATGCCGTGCGGCCCGAGGGCAGACGACGGAACTCGACATTGTGATTGTGGTAGAGCAGGGAGACGCCGCCCGCGGCGAGTACTCGCCCCGCGGCGTTGAGGCGCAGGGCAAGATCTCGCACCTGTGCCTCGTCGGTGTAGTCGAACCGATGCATCCCGGTGATGACGACGTGAGATGTGTCGAGGCTCGACGCGCGTGAGATCACGGCGTCCGGCGCGCGCTCGACAGTGCCGAGGCCTTCATGGAGTCCGACGACCTTCAACGACGTGCTGCGAATGAGATCCGGCCAATCGAGTCGGCCGCCGCGGCCGACCGGCATCCCGGATGCTCTCGTGAGCGCCCGAACGAACAGAGGCGTGTGGCGGGTCATGAAGCCGTTCAGCTCGATGCCCTCGAAGCCGGCCCGTTCGAGCCGGCCCAGCGTCTCGCGTGCCTGCTGCTCGGTCGACAGCACAGTGCCTAGTTGGATCTGCTGGATCGCCTTCAGCGGGCGTTCGTTCACTACGCGCCCTCCGACGATGCCGCTGGCGGCTGCGCTGCGATGAGCTTCATGAAGATCGTCAGCAGTCCGAGAGCATCTCGCGACGGGTCGAGTAGCGACTGAATACGGAGACCGTCGACCATCGCGAGGACGAGGGTGATCTTCTCGTCCGCTGTCAGCAGCTCGTCCTCCTTGGTGGGCAGGGGGCCGTCGGTGAAGCGAGACCGCATGCGTTCGCGTCGTCCGAGGAAGAACTCATGGGCCGGGTGCTCGGGATTCGTGGCGGCCACAGTGAGCGCCATCCAGTTGCGCTGGAAGTCGGGGTGCGCGAACTCGTCGGCGAGCACGGCGCTCAGGATCTGCTCGCCGGGCACGTGGGCCGTCATGATCCGAGCGGCGAGGTCTTCCTCGTGCTCTTCGCGCTGGGCGAGGGCGGCGGGCAGCAGCTCCTCCTTGCCGGAGAAATGGCGCAGCAGAGCCGCGTGGGTGAGGCCGGCGCGACTGGCGATGTCGCGGAGGGATGCCCGTTCGTAGCCGTGTTCGGCGAAGCTCGCGAGCGCCGCCTCCGCGATCTCCGCGCGTCTCGCCGGGGTGGAAGCGCTCGGCCCTCGGCGGCGCGGGGAGGGCTCGGCTGTCAGCGGCGACGTCATGTTCCCACCCTCTCACTTTTGCCTTCTGTTACCAAAGTGGTTACTATCGCTCAGGATCGACAATCGGTTGCCAAACGGATTTCGACCGCATTTCGCGAGGGACGCCCAGTGGAGGGCGCCGCGGATCACTGAACGATGAAGGAGTCCAGGTGACCAAGAGTGAATTCGACCGCAGCGACACGATCGACTCGATCGCTGCGGCACAGCCGGTAGGCGGGAACACGCCTGACGGCACTCCGCTGGAGGGAACCCCCGTCGGCTCCGAGCCGACCGCGAAGGTCAGCGGCGGGTACATCTTCTGGCTGATGCTGGCCAACTTCGGTGCATCCATCGCGATGATGGTGCCGCTCGCGTACGGCCTCGCGCTGCGCATCACGGAGCTCGCTCCTGGGCACGAGGAGGTGCTCGGATACGTCACCGGCACCGCTCAGCTGATCTTCCTCGTGCTCAGCCCGATGATCGGTATCTGGAGCGACCGGACGCGCTCTCGCTTCGGCCGCCGCACGCCGTTCCTGTTCCTCGGCGCTGCCCTCGGACTCATCGGCGCGGTCATCATCGGCTTCGCGCCGAACCTGCTCCTCGTCGGCGCCGGCTGGGTCGTCGCGATGACCGGGTGGTCGACCGCCGGAGCCGCGATCCAGACCCTGCAGGCCGACAAGCTCCCCGAAGAGCAGCGCGGCAAGGTCTCAGCTCTCACCGGTCTGATGACGCAGGTCGCGCCGGTGCTCGGCATCGGAATCGCCTACGCCGTGTCGTACAGCACCTTCCTGGTGTTCTTCGTTCCCGCCGTGATCGGCGTCGTGCTGCTCGTGCTGCTCCCGACCTTCAAGAAGGAGGGAAGCTCGAAGGACCTGGTCGTCGACTCGTCGGTGACTCTCAAGAAGGTCATCTCGGGCTACGGCTTCAACGCTCGCAAGTACCCCGACTTCGCCTGGAACTGGGTCGGACGCATGGTGTTCTTCATCGGGCTCTACTTCAACACCACCTTCGGCACGTTCTTCTACGCCCAGCGTCTTGACCTGCCGGTGCGCGAGGTCGCAGGTGTCGTCGCCACCGTCGGAATGCTCGGAGTCGTCGCTGCCGCCGGTGGCGCGCTGCTGGGAGGCTTCCTCTCGGACAAGCTCAAGCGACGTCGACTCTTCGTGCTGATCGCCGCCTTCATCTTCATCGGCGGTGCGCTCGCCGAGGCCTTCGCGTGGTCGCTGCCGCAGCTGATCCTCGGTGCCGTGCTCATGCAACTCGCGATCGCCGTGTTCGCGACCGTCGACCAGGCCATCGTCTACGCGATCATCCCCGATCGCGCCGAGTCCGGTCGATACATGGCGGTCGTGGCGTTCGCCCAGAAGATCCCCAGTGCGATCGCTCCGCTGATCGCGCCGCTGATCATCACGATCGGGGCGGTGGGAGCCGAGAAGAACTACACGCTGCTGTATCTGATCGGCGCGGTGTTCGCGCTCGTCGGCGGTCTCATCATCATGTTCAAGGTCAAGGGAGTGCGCTGAGATGACGCTCGCATCGAACCCGTCATCCGTGCCCACTGCGCCGTATGACCTGCGGATTGACAGCGGGGGCGACGAGTTCACCGTGTGCGAGGCTTCGCCCCGGCTGTCGTTCACGGTTCCGGTCGGCGCGGCGTGGACCGGGTTCGAACTCGAGGCGATCGTCGACGGTGAGCGTCGGGCGCTGGTGCCGCTCGCCGCCGACACGCACCTCTTCGTCGAGTGGCCGTGGCTCCCGCTGTCGAGTGGTCAGCGGGTGCGATGGCGAGCGCGCGCGACAAGCGGCGACACTCTCTCAGAATGGTCCGAGTGGGCATCCTTCGAGTGCGGACTGCTCGACGCGGACTGGACTGCCGAGTGGATCAGTCCCGTCGAACACGACGATCCCGGATACGGCGCGCGGGGTGCTCACACGCTCGCTCACACCTTCGGGGCCAGTGGCATCGTCTCGGCGCGGCTGTACTCGACCGCTCTCGGCGTCTACGAAGCTCGCATCAACGGCGAGCGGGTCGGCACGGCCGAGCTGTCGCCGGGGTCGACGTCCTACGACCGCACCCTCTACGCCCAGGCTGCCGACGTGACACGCCTGCTGACCGACGGCACCAACTCGCTCGAGATCGAGCTCTCCGACGGTTGGTACCGCGGGCAGGTCGGGGCGTTCCGTCTGCCGGCCGGGTGGGGCACGACTCTCGCAGCTCGAGCTGAACTGCACCTCGAGCTGGCCGATGGAACCCGACAGGTGGTTGGCACCGACCAGGACTGGACCACTGCGGGGTCCACGGTGATCCGCGCCGATCTGATGGACGGACAGACGACCGACTTCCGCGCTGGCGGGGGAGCACGGGAGCCCGTGATCGTGGGTGCCGTCGCCGGGCCTCCGATCTCGTGGTCGCCGGCTCCGCCCGTCCGGGTCGTGGAGACGCGCGACGCGGTGAACGCGAACCGCCTCGCGGACGACACCTGGGTGCTCGACTTCGGCCAGAACGCTTCGGGCTGGCTGCGGCTCACCGATCTCGGTCCGGCGGCAACGCGCACGGTGATCGACTACGGCGAGTACGTCGGGCCCGACGGTGACGTGAGCACCGCGCACCTCGACTCCACCAAGCCGGGAGAGCCCGATGTCGTCTTCGTGCAGCACGACGAAGTGGTCTCGGACGGAGGGGGCGCGGTCTTCGAGCCGCGTCTTACGGTGCACGGTTTCCAGTTCGTCAGGATCACGCGTCAGGGCGCTCCGTTCGACCCGGCATCTGCGCGGATGCAGGTCGTGCAGACGGATCTGCGTCGCACCGCATCGTTCGAGTCGAGTGATCCCGACCTCAACCGGCTGCACGAGATCGCCGACTGGAGCTTCCGCGGCAATGCGGTGGATGTGCCGACCGACTGCCCGACGCGCGAGCGTCTGGCGTGGACGGGCGACTACCAGGTGTTCGCGCCGACGGCCGCGCGCCTGTACGACGTGCTCGGGTTCACTCGCAAGTGGCTGCAGTCGGTGCGCGATGATCAGCTCGACGACGGTCGTATCGCGAACTTCTCGCCCGACGGCCGTCGCATCAAGCACAAGCTCGACGACCAGTTCGCCATGATGACGGGTTCCTCCGGGTGGGGTGATGCGATCACCTTCGTCCCCTGGGAGATGTACACCGCATACGGCGACGCTCGCGTTCTCGAAGAGAACTGGGACGCGATGGTGCGGTGGGTCGAGTGGGAGCTCGGGGCCGCGCGCGCGAATCGGCATCATTCTCGCGTCGAGCGCTCCGCCGAGCCGCTGCCGCACGAGGAGTATCTGTGGGACGGCACGTTCCACTGGGGGGAGTGGACCGAGCCCGTCGCGAAGGCGGAGGACGGCTCGCGCCTGGATCCGATCAAGACGAACCCCATGGCCTGGTTCATGGCCGACAAGGGAGAGGTCGGCACGGCCTACCTGTATCGCTCCACTCAGATCCTCGCTGATGCCGCGGCCGTGCTCGGTCGCACGGGTGAATCGGCGAAGTATGCCGCGATCGCCGAGCGCGTGCTCGACGCGTGGCATTCCGAGTTCGTCACGGACGACGGGCGTACGGTGCAGGACACTCAGGCCGCCTATGTGCGGGCACTCTCGTTCGGTCTCATCCCGGAATCGCTTCGTGCCACCGCTGCGCAGCGCCTCGTCGAACTCATCCGCGACGCCGGCACCCATCTCGGCACCGGATTCCTCTCGACGGGAGACCTGCTGCCGGTTCTCGCCGACAGCGGGCACGCCGACGTCGCCTACGAATTGCTCTTCCAGCGCAGCGCTCCGTCGTGGATGTACATGATCGACAGGGGAGCGACGACCATCTGGGAGGACTGGGAGGGGATCGACGACGAGGGCGTCGCCCACGAGTCGCTGAACCACTACAGCAAGGGTGCGGTGATCCGCTTCCTCCACACGCACACCCTCGGGCTGCGTCAGGATGCGGACTCGGCAGCATGGGAGGCGTTCACGATCGCGCCGCTCCCCGGCGGCGGCGTCAGCTGGGCGAAGGGGCATCTCGACACTCCGCAGGGGCGGATCCGCGTGGAGTGGCGCGTCGAGGGGGACGAGCTGGTGGTCGAGGCGGACATCCCGGCAGGGAGTCGCGCGACCGTGGTCTTCCCCGACGGGACGACGCGGGCAGCAGGACCCGGATCCTTCGCCGGCGCGGGCGGGTTCTCCGGCGCCCGCTGACGGCGTGGATCAGTCGTCGTGCATCGCCGCGGCCTGCAGCTCCCGATTGATCGCGCGCAGGCCGAGGGCGAGGGATTCCAGCTCGTCGATCGTCAGCCCGTCGAGGATGTCGGCGCCCATCTCGGGGCGCGCCGCCATGATCTTCCCGATGACGTCACGCCCGAGAGCCGTGGGCGCCAGGCGCCGCACACGCTGATCGACTTCATCCGTCAGTCGTTCGACGAGGTGCTGGTCGACGAGGCGCTCGACGAGCTTCGACATCGTGGCGAGCGACACCTCGAACGACGACGCGAGGCCACTGATCGTGCTGTGGTCGGATACGACGATCGACGTGAGTACCTTGAGCTGCTGGATCGTCAGCTGCGTGCTCAGCAGGGAGCCGATCATGCGGGGAAGTGAGCGCACTGATACCGCCAGCGTGAGGGCATCGATGTTCTCCAATGCCTCCGCACGTCTCCGGTCATCGCTCACCTCAGTACCGTAACGCGCTCCGAGGCGATTCCCAGGGATATTTACTTAGCTTCGAGCTAACCTTCTGTGA
Organism: Microbacterium sp. ISL-103; assembly: GCF_018613995.1. Taxonomy (GTDB): domain Bacteria; phylum Actinomycetota; class Actinomycetes; order Actinomycetales; family Microbacteriaceae; genus Microbacterium. The sequence continues at coordinate 7,543 of NZ_JAGGPD010000550.1, forward strand.
AGGAACCGATCCGGGGTCGTGTCGGGTTCAGGTTCACGCCGTCCCCAGTTCGCGTCGACCTGGCCCGAGCCCCGGCGACAGGAGGACGGAACCATGACCGAACAGGCACAGGCCACCCAGGAGCAGGTCGCGCGGCTGCGGGCACTGCGGGAGAAGTACGCGCAGGAGCGCGATCGGCGCATCCGCCCCGACGGGGCGGCCCAGTATCGATCGGCTCTCGGCGAGTACGGCTACTACGCGAAGGACCCTTACACCCCCCGCACTGATCGAGAGCCGCTGCGGGATCGCGTCGAGGCTCTGGTGATCGGGGCGGGCTTCGGCGGGCTGCTCACCGGTGCGGGACTGCGAGACGCCGGCATCGGCTCGGTGAGGCTCATGGACGAGGCGGGCGACGTCGGTGGAACCTGGTACTGGAACCGCTACCCCGGCATCCACTGCGACATCGAATCGTATGTCTATATGCCGCTCCTCGAAGAGACGGGATACATCCCGAGCAGGCGCTATGCGCCTGGCGAGGAGATCCGTCAGCACGCCGAGCGCATCGCGGAGCACTACGACCTCTACCGCGACTTCGTCGGGCATACCCGAGCGACGGGGCTGACCTGGGACGAGGATGCATCCGAGTGGGTCGTCGAGACCGATCGAGGTGACGTGTTCCGCGCGCGGTACGTGATCACCTCCTCCGGCACGCTCACGCAGCCGAAGCTCCCCGGCATCCCGGGGATCGAGCGCTTCACGGGTCACACCTGCCACACCAGCCGCTGGGACTACGCCTACACCGGCGGATCCGCCGACGGGGATCTCACGAAGCTGGCCGACAAGCGCGTCGCGGTGGTCGGCACGGGGGCGACCGGGCTGCAGGTGATCCCGCACCTCGCCGAGCATGCGCGTGAGCTGCTGGTCTTCCAGCGCACGCCTTCGACCGTCGCCGTGCGCGACAACCGTCCGACGGATCCGGAGGGGGTGGG
>NZ_JAGGPD010000551.1 GCF_018613995.1 Microbacterium sp. ISL-103
AGCGCGGCCGAGGTGGCACTGCTCTACCCCGGCCTGCACGCGATCTGGGCCCACCGCGTCTCGCATGCGCTGTGGCGTCGCGATCTGCGGCCGCTGGCGCGAGCGACGTCGCAGATCTCGCGCTGGCTCACCGGCGTCGAGATCCATCCCGGCGCCCGGATCGGACGACGATTCTTCATCGACCACGGCATGGGAGTGGTCGTCGGAGAGACCGCCGAGATCGGTGACGACGTGATGCTCTACCACGGTGTCACGCTCGGCGGCCGCACGCGCGACGCCGGAAAGAGGCATCCCACGCTCCGAGACGGCGTCGCCGTCGGGGCAGGCGCGAAGATCCTCGGGCCGATCACGATCGGTGAAGGATCGGTGGTGGGTGCGAACGCCGTCGTGACCCGAGATGCGCCGGCCGACAGCATCCTCGTGGGTGTGCCGGCGAAGCCTCGCGCGCGGGTCATGGGCGAAGACACCCGGGCGATGCTCACCGCACCGGATTACTCCATCTGAGCCGACGGTCTGCGGCTCGAACCGGGCCCCAGCTCAGCTCAGCTCAGCGGGAGCGGACCTTCTCGACCTTCTTGCGCAGGAAGATCAGCGGCAGCAGGACGCTCCCGAGTGCCGTGATCAGCCAGACGATCACCGCACCCAGCAGCCAGCCGGCGAGGTCGACGATGCGCAGGCCGCCGATCGGCAGCAGCACGACGATGACCAGGGCGATCAGAGTGGAGAAGATCCCGATGCCGCCCATGAGGACCGGTGCATAGCGGTCGGCGATCTTGCTCACCCACGGAGCGAGAACGCTCTGCAGAACCGCGAAGATCAGGATGCAGAGCACGAACCCCCACCACTTGTCCCACTGGATCTGGAATCCGTCGAGCACCAGATCGGCGACGATGAGGCCGAGGCCGGCGGAGACGACGTACATCAGCGCGCGGAACAGGAAGGTGATCACGCGCTGAGCATACCGCCGGTGCGGGACGACGCGCGATGAGACCCGAGATCACTGCGCCACGAAGAACGGGATCGCCCCTGACAGGATGCCGACGGCGAGCATGACCAGAGAGACGATGGTCGCGCGCCACAGCACCTTCCGATGGTGATCACCGAGATTTACGCCCGCGAGCGAGACCAGCAGCAGGATGGCCGGCACCAACGGGCTCTGCAGATGCACCGGCTGACCGATGATCGACGCCCGCGCCATCTCGACAGGATCGATGCCGAAGGTCGCTGCGCTCTGGGCGAGCACCGGGAGGATGCCGAAGTAGAACGCGTCGTTCGACATGAAGAACGTGAACGGGATCGAGAGCACGCCGGTTATGGGCGCGAGGAAGGGCCCGAGCGCCGGCGGAAGCACGTCGGTGAGCCAGGTCGCCATCGCATCGACCATTCCGGTGCCGGTCAGGACTCCGACCAGGACCCCTGCCGCGATCACCATCGACACGACCCCGACGATGCTGGGCGCGTGGGCGACGATCTCGGATGCCTGCTCCTTGATGCCCCGGAAGTTGACCAGCAGCGCCACGGCGGCGCCGACCATGAAGACGTACGGGAGCGGCATGATGTCGAGAACGAGGAGGACCATCACGGTGAGCGTGAGCGCCAGGTTGAACCAGATCAGCGTGGGCCGCAGCGTCGGCCGCGCAGGGTCGAGCATGGTGTCGGCCATCGCGGTGTCTGCCGGGTCGACGCTCGCGGCGGCGACCGGGCCCTTGCCACCCGCGACGACGACGATGTTGCCGGTGCGCAGCGCCGCACGGGCGCCGGGCTTGGGACCCGCGCCGCGGAAGATCTTCGGCACCGTCGACAGCGCCCCGCCGTCGGAGCTCGTGAGCAGCCCCTCGGAGTCGAGACGCCCGAGTCGGCGGCGCTCCCCCAGCCCGAGCATCCAGGCGAAGCCGAGCGTCACGATGATGCCGACGCCCAGCGCGGGCAGCATCGGGACGAAGATGTCGGTCGGCTGCAGACCCAGCGCTGTCGCGGCACGCACCGTGGGTCCGCCCCAGGGGACGATGTTCAGCGTGCCGTTCATCAGACCCGCGACGCAGGTGAGCACCACCGGGCTCATGCCGAGACGCAGGTAGATGGGGAGCATGGCCGATGTCGTGATGATGAATGTCGTCGAGCCGTCTCCGTCGAGAGAGACCGCACCCGCGAGGATCGCGGTGCCCAGCACGACCTTCGCGGGGTCGTCGCCGAGAACCCGGGTGATCACCCGGATCAGCGGATCGAACAGACCGACGTCGATCATGATCCCGAAGAACATGATCGCGAACATCAGCAGCGCGGCCGTCGGAGCCATCGTGGCGATCGAATCGAGGATCATGTCGCCCATGCCGAGTCCCGCTCCGGCGAACAGGCCGAAGACCGTCGGCACGAGGATCAGCGCGACCATGGGCGTCAGCCTCTTGGTCATGATGAGCGTCATGAATGCCAGCACCATGGTGAATCCGAGAAGGACGAGAACCCACTCCGGCGGCACGAAAGCCACGTCGTACGTGGGTGCCTCTTCTGCGGCCGCGGACAGGCCGGTGAGTACGTCGGGCATGCGGTGACTCCTTCGTCGTGGCTCCGTCGACTGCGACGGATCCTGACGAGAGTAGGCAATCCGAGGCCTACGGGTGCGGTATGCCGCATTCCCGGACGTTGTGCGCGTACCGTGAGTTCTGCGCATATTGCGCGAAGGGAGCACAGTGTCGAAGACGACGACCAGACCGCGGTTCGCGACGCGTGCGCTGCTGCTGCACCTCGCGACCGTCGCGCTCGTCGTGGTGCTGTGCACCGGCGTCTATCTGCTGCTCGCCGTGCAGCAGCTGCGCGCCGAGGCGCAGTCCACCGCTCTCGGCATCGCGCGGACGCTCGCCGAGGATCCCCAGGTGCGGGCGGAGGTCGCGCGCATCTCGTCCGCCGACGACACACCGGATGCCGCGGCACTGCGGAACGGCGATCTCCAGCGCATCGCGATGGGCGTCTCGAGCAGGACCGATGCGCTCTTCGTCGTCATCACCGACGAAGACGGCATCCGCCTCGCTCATCCCACCCGCTCACGTATCGGCGAAGTGGTCAGCACCCCGTTCGAGGAGGTGCTCGCCGGGAACGAGGTCGTCGACTGGCAGACCGGCACGCTCGGCGAATCCGCGCGCGCCAAGGTCCCCGTGCTCGACAGCGACGGCGTGCCGGTGGGCGAGGTGAGCGTGGGCTTCGAGCGGACGGGCGTCTTCGACGATCTGCCCCCGCT
>NZ_JAGGPD010000552.1 GCF_018613995.1 Microbacterium sp. ISL-103
GCAGCAGCGCGGGGCGATCGCGCGAGCGCTCGCCACCGAACCCGACCGCGTCTTCGCAGACGAGCCGACGGGCAACCTCGACTCGAAGACCGGCCGCGAGGTGCTGCAGCTGCTCGCCACCGCGAGCCGCGAACACGGCCAATCGATCGCGATGGTCACCCACGACGCGATCGCCGCGAGCCACGCCGACCGCGTGCTGTTCCTCGGAGACGGTCGGATCGTCGCCGATCACCCGCGCCAGACCGCTGAGGAGATCTCGGCGTACATGCTCGCGGCCGAGGTCGCGGCATGAGCGCCGTCGTCGAGTCGGTCGCTCGCACCGTCGTGCCGCAGACGACGGCGACAGGGCCGCGACTGGCCTGGCTGCGCGACCGTGGCATGGGCGCGAGCGTGCTCGTGGCGGCGCTCTCCGCTGCTTTCGGCGTCGTGCTCGTCGAGACCACCGCCTATCTCGGTGCCGTGTTGCAGGCCGACCCCTTCATCGGCGACAGCGAGACGCTGGCGCTCATCGTGGGACTGCTGTCGGTGCTGCTCACCGGCGTCGCGATGTACGTCGCGGCGATCGTGACCGCCAACACGTTCTCGACGATCATCGCGGGACGCACGCGCCAGATCGCTCTGATGCGCCTGATCGGCGCCACGGCGCGCTCGCAGCGGTCCGAGGTCGGCACGCAGGGCTTCGTCGTCGGGGTGATCGGGGCGGTGCTGGGGCTTGCCGGCGGACTCGCGATCGCGGCCGTCGGCGTGCAGATCGGCTCGGGACTCATCGAGAACGTGCCGCAGGACTTCTCCCTCGCGCAGCCGTTCATCGCGCTTCCGGTGATCGGCGTCGCCCTCACCACCTGGGCTGCGGCATGGGTCGGATCACGTCGGGTCCTCACCGTCACGCCCCTGCAGGCGATCGGCGGATCCGTCGAGCGCACGCACGACGAGGTCTCGCGCACCAGCCGCCACGTCGGCGCCTGGGTGCTGCTGGTCTCGGGTGCGATCCTGCTCGCTGCGGGCGTCGCTCTGGGGCTGGTGCATCCGCTCGGCGTCGTCGTCGCGTTCTTCGGGGGTCTTCTCTCGTTCACCGGGCTCGCGCTCGGATCCGTGCTCTTCATGCCGCCGGTGCTGCGTCTGGTGGGCCGGATGTTCGGATCCAGCGCCACTGCCAGGCTCGCCGCCGAGAACGCTCTGCGCTATCCCGAGCGGTCATCGCGCATGGCCATCGGCGTGGTCATGGGCGTCACCCTCGTGACGATGTTCGCCGTCGCCCTCGAGTCGGTCAAGCAGATGCTGATCGCACAGGTCGAGGGAGAGACGCCGGCGGAGTTCTTCACGCCGTTCGACGCGTTCGCCGCGGTGATGATGGTGCTCGTCGCCGTGTCGGCGGTGATCGCGGCGGTCGGTCTCGTCAACCTGCTGACCATCGGGGTAGTGCAGCGTCGTCGTGAGCTCGGAGTGCTGCCCTCGCTCGGACTCTCCA
>NZ_JAGGPD010000553.1 GCF_018613995.1 Microbacterium sp. ISL-103
CGCGGAATTCGGTGAGAGTGCCGTTCATGCCGACGGCATCGGCCTTCGAGCCGTCCGAGCCCCACACCGCAGGGGCGATGCCCGGCGTGTCGCTCGGGCCGATGAGCGCGGCACCCGCGCCGTCGCCGAGCAGGAACGAGATGCTGCGGTCGGCGGGGTCGACGATGTCCGAGAGCTTCTCGGTGCCGATCACGAGGGCGTAGCGTGCGGCGCCGGAGCGGATCAGGGCATCCGCCTGGGTGACGGCGTAGGCGTACCCGGCGCACGCGGCGTTGATGTCGTAGGCGGCCGCCGGGTTCGCGCCGACACGGTCGGCGACGATGGCGGAGACCGACGGGGACTGCTTGGGGTTGCTGATGGTGGCGACGATGACCAGATCGACCTGGTCTGCCGCGATGCCCGACTTCTCGATCGCCTCGGCAGCCGCGATGGTCGCCAGATCGATCGCATCGGTGCCCTTGTCGGCCCGCACCCGCGTGACGATGCCGGTGCGCTGTCGGATCCACTCGTCGCTCGAGTCGATCGGGCCGATCAGATCGTCGTTCGGGACCGCGTTCTCGCCACGGGCAGCGCCGTAGGAGTAGATCCGGGTGTACGCGGGACCGGTGACCTGGTTCAGGGTGGGGCTCATGCGGCTTCTCCGTTCAGCAGCGCGACGGCCGCATCGAGGTCATCGGGGGTCTTGACGGCGACCGTCGGCACGCCGCGCAGGCCGCGCTTCGCGAGCCCGGTCAGCGCACCCGCAGGGGCGAGCTCGATGAGACCGGTGATGCCGTGCTCGGCGAAAGAGGCCATGCAGAGGTCCCAGCGCACGGGCGACGAGACCTGATCGACGAGGTGGCTCAGGGCCTGCGAGCCGTCGGTGACGACGGACCCGTCGCGGTTCGACCACAGGGTGATCTCGGGATCGGCCGGTGCGACCGTCGAGACGGCGTCGCGGAGGGCTGCGACAGCGGACTCCATGTACGAGGTGTGGAACGCCCCGGCGACCTGCAGTGGGATCACGCGAGTGCCCTTGACCGGCTCGGAGGCGAGGGCGTCGAGCCCTGCGAGTTCGCCGGCCACGACCAGCTGGCCGCCGCCGTTGTAGTTCGCGGGAGAGAGACCGAGTTCGGTGAGGCGCGTGAGGATGGTCTCCTCGTCGCCGCCGAGCACCGCGCTCATGCCGGTGGGGGTGTGGGCTGCGGCATCCGCCATCGCCCGGCCGCGGATGCCGACCAGACGCATGCCGGTCTCGGCATCGATCACGCCGCTCTGCACCAGCGCGGCGATCTCTCCGACGGAGTGCCCGGCGACGCCGTCTGCGCGGCGTTCCGCTCGTGAGGCGAGAGCAGTCGCCGCGATCAGGGACGCGGCCACGATGAGGGGCTGCGCCACGCGCGTGTCACGGATCGTGTCGGCATCCGACTCCGTCCCGTGCTGCTGCAGGTCGACCCCGGCGGCCTCGGAGTAGGCGGCGAGGGTCTCGGCCACGCCGTCCAGCTCGAGCCAGGGGGAGAGGAAACCGGGGGTCTGCGAGCCCTGTCCTGGGCATACGACGACAATCACATCCCCAGTCTGCCAACGATCCGCCGGAAGTGGTGGATGATCCATCACAAGATTCGGAAGAACCCTTGTGTGTGGCGTACAGCCAGGGGGTGACCGTGGGCCGGATCAGCGGGACGGACGCCGCAGCGGTGGACGACGGCGCACCTGCTCTGCGGCCCCGATCGAGCCGAGGATGAGTGCGGTCTGCAGGATCAACGCCTCGCGCGGGCCCGTGGCGTCCCACCCTATGACCTCGCTCACGCGCTTCAGGCGGTAGCGCACCGTGTTCGGGTGCACGAACAGCTCGCGGGCGGTCGCCTCGAGGGAGCGCCCGTTGTCGAGATAGCTCCAGAGAGTCGTGACGAGGTCTGTGGAGTGCGCCTGCAGCGGTCGATAGATCCGCTCGATGAGCGTCTGCTTGGCGAGCGGATCGCCGGCGAGCGCGCGCTCGGGAAGCAGATCGTCGGCGTCGACCGGCCTCGGGGCGGAGCGCCATGCACGTGCGACCGCGAAGCCGGCGAGGGCGGCCCGTGCGCTCTGGCTGGCG
>NZ_JAGGPD010000554.1 GCF_018613995.1 Microbacterium sp. ISL-103
CCCGGATGAGCGGGTGGCTTGGAAGAGCATCGCCGGCGACACCGAGCACGCCGGAGTGGTGACGTTCCACAAGCTCGAAGACCTCACGACCCGCGTGACCGTGCAGATCGACTGGGAGCCCGAGGGGCTTCTCGAGAAGGTCGGCTCGCTCGTGGGCGCCGGATCCCACGCGGTGAAGAAGGACCTGAAGAACTTCAAGGAGTTCATGGAGAAGCGCGGCGCCGAAACCGGCTCGTGGCGCGGTGACGTCGACGCCTGATCGACCAGAGAGACTCGGGGCCCGGGTCGGTGATGCCCCCATCGCCGCCCGGGCCTCGTCATGCCCCCCGGACGGGATCGACGCGGAAGATAGGGCATCCTCCCGATGTCGGCGGGCCACCTCAGAGCGGAGTGTAGGGACATCCCGACAGAGGAGATGTCATGTACGAGCACCCCTACTTCATCGACAAGGTCACCGAGTACGAGAACGAGCGGCTGGAGCGCGCGGCCGATCGCCGTCGTCTCCTGGCCGAGCACGCCGACCAGATCGTCCCCCGCGCGGCCGGACCGGTCAGACGCCTCGGACAGCGGGTGCTGCGCGCCATCACCGGGTCTCGCGCTGCCTCGGGATCTCGAGCGCCTTCGACGGGATGCGAGCCGGTGTCCGCGCGGTGACCCGGGCGCTGCCGTCCACGCCCGCGAAGAGCTCTCCGGATGTCGGAGGGCAGTGGCACGATGAGTCCATGGCCCCCTCCGCTCCCAGCGCCGCGATGGTCGGCCGCGAGGCCGAGCTCGGGATCGTGCGCGAGCTCTTCGGCCGGGCTGTCGCGGGAGTCCCGGCGGCCGTTCTCGTCGAGGGTGAGGCCGGCATCGGCAAGTCGCGACTGCTGCGCGAGTTCGGGGTCGAGATCGCGAACCGCGCCGACGTGCATGTGGGGTGGTGCCTCGACCTCGGGGCATCGCGCACGCCCTTCGGTCCTCTCACCGGCATCCTGCGCTCGATCGTCGCCCGCATGGGGGCCGACCGGGTGCGCGACGAGATCGGGGTGGGGGTCGAGGCACTGGGCATGCTTCTGCCCGAACTCAACCCCACCGAGCGCTCGCAGACCAGCCCCGATCGGCTGCGCGACGCGATCGCCTCCCTCATCGAGGCGGCCGCCGAGCACGCGCCGCAGGTGCTCGTCGTCGAAGACCTGCACTGGGCAGACGAATCGACTCTCGCGCTCCTGTCCTACCTGCTGCGCACCCTCGCCCACGGACGCATCCTCCTGCTGCTCACGTGCCGCACCGACGACGTCCGGCGCGGAGATGCCGTGAGCCGCTTCATCGGCGAATCGACCCGCGCGCGCGTTCTCGAACGCGTCCTGATCGGGCGGCTCGACAGCTCGGCGGTGCGAGAGCTCGTCGAGTCCCTCACCGGGCAGCCGCTCACGGACGCGGCTCTCGAGCGCATCCACGACCGGGCCGAAGGCGTGCCCTTCTTCGTCGAGGAGATCGCCGACTGCTCGGCGGGTCCTCTCCCGGGCAGCCTGCGCGATCTGCTCCTGGGGCGGTTCGACAGGCTCGGAGACGACGCGCGCAAGGTCGTCCGGGTGGTGTCCGGGGCCGAGCGCCCGCTCACGCATCCGCTCGTCACGACGCTCGCAGGACTCCCCGAGAGCCGTCTCGACGACGCGATCCGCGAGGCCACGCTCAGTGGCATCCTCGTCGTGGTCGACGACGACTACCGATTCCGGCATGCGCTGCTGCGCGAGGCCGTGCACGACGACCTGCTCCCCGGAGAGCGCGCGCGGCTGCACCGTGCCTACGCCGAGGCCCTGGAAGAGCCGACCGAAGGGGCCGACAGGCGCGACCCCGCAGCGCTCGCCTATCACTGGCAGCTCGCGCAAGACGACCGCCGAGCGCTCGCCGCAGCCGTCGACGCGATGTTCGACGCGAAGTCGCGGTTCGCGTTCGCCAGCGCGGCGCGATTCGGCGAGCTCGCCCTCGACCTGTGGATCCAGGTGCCCGACGCCGAGAGCGTCGTCGAGATCGAGCGCCTCGAGATGCTGCGCACTCTCGGTTCGGTGCTGCGCAATGCCGGCGACGGAGAGCGAGCGCTCGCCGTGGTCACCCTCGCCCTCGACGAGGTCGACCCCGCGGCCGTCGATCCTCGCCTGCATGCCCGGCTGCTGCGCGACAAGGCGTACTACACGATGAACCTCGGCCGTGCAGGGTCCATCCCCCTGCTGCAGGAGGCGCTCGGGATCCTCGACGCGAGGGTCGACGACGACCGCCTGCGCGCGTCGGTGCTCAACCAGCTCGCCAGCCGGTACATGATCGCCGGGCGGCTCGACGAGGCGATCGCCCTGGCGAGCGAGGCGGGGGAGCGCGCCGAGCGTGCAGGCTCTGACGACGAGGCGTCGATCGCCGCCAACGTCCGCGGCGGCGCACGTGCGCACCTCGGTGATCTCGACGCCGGGCACCGCGACTATGCGCTCGCGCTGAGGATGGCGAGGGGCACGAACGCCGAGATGCGGTATCGGGTCAACTACTCCGACCTGCTCGGACTGCTGGGGCGGTACCGCGATGCGATCCGGGTCGCCGAAGAAGGGCTGGCGCCCGCTCGTGCCTTCGGCGTCGAACGCACCACGGGTGCTCTGATGACGCAGAACATGGCGGTGCCGCTGCTCGAGATGGGCGAGATCGAACGGGTCGAGGGGATGCTG
>NZ_JAGGPD010000555.1 GCF_018613995.1 Microbacterium sp. ISL-103
AATGCCGGATCCGCCGGCGATCAGCTGCACGGGTTCGGTGTGGTCGGGCGTCCAGACGAAGTACCCGCCGATCGGACCGCGGACCTCGAGCTCGTCGCCGGACCGGACGTCTTGCACGAGATAGGGGGAGACCTCTCCGTCGGGCACCTCATCGACCGCCAGTTCGAGCAGCGCGGCGTCGCCGGAGGAGGCGAGTGAATACGACCGGACCGCCTGGTATCCGTCTTCCGCGGTCAGGCGCACGTCGACGTGCTGACCGGCGAGATTGCCCGGCCAGCCGTCGACCCGCAGCTCGAGCACCCGACCGTGCGGCGTGGCCTGTCGTGCCGCGACGACTGTGGCGACGAGCCACAGCGGTGCGGAGGTCACCAGTACCGCTCCTCTTTCCAGGGGTCGCCGTACATGCTGTAGCCGTTCTGCTCCCAGAAGCCGGGTTCGTCCTTCTCGAGCAGATCCAGGCCGTGCACCCACTTCGCCGACTTCCAGAAGTAGAGATGCGGCACCAGCAGTCGGGCAGGGCCTCCGTGCTCGGCTGCGAGGGGTTGGCCGTCGAACTCGAACGCGACCCATGCCTTCCCGCCGGTGAGGTCGGCACGGGGGACGTTCGTCGTGTAGCCGCCGTAGGAGAAGACCCGGGTGAAGTCGCCTCCGCCGGCGTCCGCCAGGAGGTGATCGAGAGACACCCCTCGCCACCGCGTGCCGAGCTTCGACCAGCGGGTCACGCAGTGGATGTCGGTGGTGACGTCGTCGATGGGGAGCGCCTGCAGCTGTTCCCATGACCAGGTGCGGCGGATGCCGTCTACGCCGACGACCGCGAACTCCCAGGTGTCCGTCGCGACACGCGGGGTCGGACCGGCCGACAGGACCGGGAAGTCCTCCGTCAGGTACTGGCCGGGCGGCAGACGGTCGTGCGATTCGCGTCGTCGTGCGCCGAATCCGCGGGAGATCACACCCATGCTCGTCCTCTTTCGTTGGTCGAACCCATTCCACCCGATCGACCGGGCGGACGCCTCCTGCAACTGTCGAACGCGGCACGCGCGGGTGGCCCCGATTCTAGGACCGTGGGACGCGGTGTCGCACCTGCCGGAGACGACTGACGCGCGAGAGGATGGTCGGCATGACGGCGAACGCAGATCCCGAACGGTCCTGAGCAGTGGGCGGGTCAGAGAGTCGACGATCAGGAGCACGCAAGCTGACCGTGCGCGGAATGCGGTTCCGTGTGATCGAGAGCCGCGCGGATGACGCGACCGAGACGATCGTGCTGATCCACGGGATCGGGATGTCTCACCGCTACTTCGCACGACTGCACCATGTGCTCGGTCGGTCGGTTCGCGTCGTATCCCTCGATCTGCCGGGTTTCGGGGGCCTGCCCAAGCCCGGCCACGACATCACGGTCGAAGAGATGGCCGACGCCATCGGAGAGCTCGTGATCGCAGTGAGCAGCCGCCCGGTGGTTCTCGTCGGCCACTCCATGGGAGTGCAGTGGGCTGTCGAGACCGCGGCTCGCCATCCGGCGCGGATCGCCCGAGTGGTCGCGATCGGGCCGGTCGTCGACGACGCGCATCGCAGCCTCGGCGCACAGGCGCGTGGGCTGGCTGTCGACACACTGGGGGAGACCCCGGCCACGAACTTCATCGTCTTCAGCGACTACGCGAGGTGTGGCCCGCGCTGGTACCTGCGACAGGCTGCCCATATGCTGCGTTATCCCACCGAGGAGCGGGCTCGGACTCTCTCCGTGCCGCTGCTCGTACTCCGCGGAGCGAAGGATCCGATCGCCGGTGCCGCGTGGTGCGATCGCCTCGCGTCGAGCGCCGGGGATGCGGAAATCATCGCGATTCCCGGCAGACACCACGTCGGACAGAGATCTGCGCCGGATGCGGTCGCAGACAGCATCCTGGAACGGACTGCGGGATGGCGATCGAGAAGGCCACCGGAGTCGCCCCGCCGATAGCACCGCTTCGATCGACGCGATGTCAAGACCGTCTCCGACGAGGATCGGGGTTCGTAGCGTGGCCGCATGAAACACACTCGATCCTTCACCGAGGTGGCACCCGGCTTCTTCTGCGTATCGGTCGCCGAGGTGAACTGCTATCTGATCAAGACAGTCGATGGGCTCACCCTCGTCGACGCAGGACTGCCCGGCAGTCGACGACCCCTGCACGCGCTGCTCGAACACCTGGGCGCCCGCGAGTCGGACATCGACGCGGTCATCCTGACCCACGGGCACTTCGACCACGTCGGAGCCGCGTCGAGCGTCCGCGCGCACGGGGCGACGGTGCTCGTGCATTCTGCGGACGCCTGCCTCGCCCGGCATCCGTACAGCTATCGACCTGCGAGTCCTCGGGTGCCGTATCTGCTCTCGCACCCACGCGGCATCCCCCTGATCGCTCGGATGGCGGCGCACGGGGCGCTCGGCGTGCGCGGCGTGGACGCGCTCGGTCGGATCCACCACGGGCAGCCCGTCGACGCCCCGGGTGCGCCGACCGCGCTGTGGACTCCAGGCCACACGGCAGGGCACTGCGCGGTCTTCTTCGAGGATCAGGGGATCCTGCTCTCGGGCGACGCGCTCGTGACCCTCGATCCCTACACCGGCGAGGCAGGTCCCCAGATCATCGCGCGCGCCGCCACCGCCGACACCGCACGCGCGCTCGCCCCGCTCGACACGCCCGCCGAGACCTCGGCCCAGCTGGTGCTGCCCGGACACGGCGCGCCCTGGCGCGACGGGATCGCGGCGGCGGTCGAGACTGCCGTACGACGCGGCGCCCACTGAAGACGGGCGCCGCGCCATCGGCGCTCAGCGCGATCGACGGGCGCGCTGCACCGCTGCCGCAGTCGCCGCGACGGCGAGGATCCACGGCCCTGCGACGATGATGGGGTCGAGCCAGGCGTGCCGCAGATCGCGGCGTCCGCGTCCGAATCGAGAGGCGATCGGGCGGTGGCGCGGTTCGGAGGTCACACCGGTCAGGGTCACGGGATCATCGGGCCGGGTCGTGAGGAAGGACCTGGCGTGCGCGGTGACGGCATCGATCCGGTCGCCGAGCACGAGCAGCAGCCACCGGGTGTTCTTCGTCTCGCTGAACCGGTCATACGCGAATCGACGGATCACGCCGGAGACCCCGTGCAGCGGCTGGGCGGTGCCGAACACGGGAGGGAGCATCGAATGCTCGATCGACTTCTCGCGCCGGGGGTCGTCGTCCTGACGCTCGGGGAACGTCCACCGAGCCCCCGTGTCCGGAAGGTCGTCCCGCTGGTCCCAGGTTCTGCGGTGCTCGGGGTCGAGATCGGCGCCCCACCCGGGGATCCGCCCGCGCAGCTCGTCCGCGGAGGGCGCGAGGCCCGGACGATCGGCCGTGTAGGGCATGATCACTCCTCTCCGACGACCACGAGCGGTTTGACGCAGTCGTCCAGCTTGGCGGAGAACACGTGATAGGCCTCCGCGATGTGTTCCAACGGGAACCGGTGGGTGAGAAGCTCCGAGGGGCGCACATGGCCGTCCCGGATGTGTTCGAGCAGCCGTGGCCACTGGCGCTTGACCGGAGCCTGATTCGCGCGGAGGGTGAGCCCCTTGTTCACCACATCGCCCATGCGAACGGCCGAGGTGAGCGGACCGTAGGCGCCGATGACCGAGACGGTGCCGCCCTTGCGTGCGGAGTCGATGGCCCAGTTGAGTGCGACGGGTGACCCGCCTTGGAGCTTCAGCTTCGCACCGGTGACGTGCTGCGCGACGCTGCCGTCCGCTTCTGCGCCCACGGCGTCGATCACGACGTCGGCCCCCAGATAGCCCGTCGCCTTCTTCAGCGCGAGCACGATATCGCGCGCCTCGGCGAGATGAATGGTCTCGGCGTGGGCGAACGTGCGCGCCTTCTCGAGTCGGTAGTCGATGTGGTCGACGACGATCACGCGTCCCGCGCCGAGGAACCACGCCGAACGCGCGGCCGCCAGGCCGACTGGACCCGCGCCGAAGACGACGACCGTGTCGAGCGGAGCAATCTCGCCGAGCTGGGCACCGAAGTACCCGGTGGAGAACGCGTCGGTCAGCAGGAGGGCGTCCTCCGAACTTAGCCAGTCGGGGATGACGGAAGGGCCCACGTCGGCGAACGGGACGCGCACGAACTCCGCCTGACCGCCATCGTATCCTCCCGTGCTGTGCGAGTAGCCGTAGATCCCACCGACCGCGGTCGCGTTCGGATTCACGTTGTGGCAGTTCGAGAAGAGCCCACGACTGCAGAAGAAGCACGAGCCGCAGTAGATGTTGAAGGGAACCATGACCCGATCGCCGCGCTGTAGGGTCTGAACCGAGGATCCCACCGCTTCGACGACGCCGACGATCTCATGCCCGAAGGTGTGGCCGATGCGCGTGTCCGGCATCATGCCGTGGAACAGGTGCAGGTCGGAACCGCAGATGGCCGCCCTCGTCACCCGGACGATCGCATCGTTCGGGTGCTGGACGCGTGGCTCGGGTTTCTCTTCGACCCGCACCTTGTACGGGCCGCGGTAGGCCATCGCCTTCATTTCGGTGCCTTCGTCCGTCGGCGCAGTGTGGTCATGGTCGTACGCTCCTTCGACTCGCTATCGGGTTATCCGTCGGCTCCCCGCCAGTCGGGGTCGGCCCGCAGCGCCGACCCCGACCGGACGTCGTGGCCTCACTCCTTGTTCGTCATGTCCTGCACCGCTCCCGCCACCTTCTCGACGACGTTGGGCAGCTCCGTCGTGCCGTAGAAGCGCGAGTCGGGGTGCGTGGGCGGAGGCATCGGCGCGGTGGTCGTCGGACCCTCGTGATAGCTGAACTCGCCGTGGCCGTCAGGAGTGGGTCCGCTCGCCCAGCTGCCCTCTGCGGCTGCAGGGCCGTCACTGAAGTTCAAGTACTGGTACGAGACGTCGCGGTGCTCCTTCGACAGCGGGAAGTTGCTCGGAACGGGAAGGGTCTCGGCGCCTTCGGCCTTGAGCTCCTCGACGGCAGCGAGCCACTGGTTCTGGTGCATGGTGTCTCTCGCGAGCAGGAAGCTCAGAAGATCGCGCACTCCGTGATCGTCGGTCATGTGGTAGAGCCGGGCGACCTGGACGCGGCCCTGCATCTCGGCGTTCGCGTTGGCGGTGAAGTCGGCGAGCAGATTCCCGCTCGATGTGATGTACGAGCCCTGCCACGGGTTGCCGTTGCTGTCGACGGGTCGCGCTCCGGCGCCCGCGACGATGCCCTGCTGGACGTCGGTGCCTCCGATGATCGCGGCGACCGTCGGGTCGTCCTGGACGGCATCCTCGGTGATTCCGAGCGGCGACTTCTCGAGCAGCTGCGCGATCATGATCGCGAGCATCTCGACGTGACCCATCTCTTCGGCACCGATGCCGAAGACCAGGTCGCGGTACTTGCCGGGGATGTGCATGTTCCACGCCTGGAACTGGTACTGCATGGCGACCGTGATCTCGCCGTACTGGCCGCCCAGGACCTCCTGGAGTTTTCGGGCGTAGACGGCATCCGGGGCTTCGGGGGTGGCGGTGAACTGAAGTTCCTGGCGATGGAAGAACATGGCTGCCTTTCTGGTCGGAGCGTGATGGGTGCCCATGAGACCGGTTCTCGGTGCGACGGAATAAGGGCTTCACAGACCGCGGGGTGACGAGGATAATCCTCGAACCGAGTCCGGAGAACTGAACGACTCGAGGATGGAGTTTAGCGTTTTTTGCTCATAAACGTGCTGTTCGTGCTAGCTTCACTCGTAAAACAGTCGACAGAGCCACGGAGTCACATTGCTGAGTAATTCTGGCGTTTCCGCTGATTCCGGCACCGGTGCGGACATCCCCCCGACCCCCGATCAGCTGGCGCGCGACAACATGCCGCTCGCCACGTTCCTCGCGGTCGAGAAGGCGCGATCGGCCACCCACGTCGATCTCGACGATCTCCTGTCCGCTGCGCGATTGGGCCTTGCCCGGGCGGCGATGTCGTACGACGCATCCCGGGGCATCCCGTTCGGGGCGTTCGCAAGCAGTCAGATCAACTGGGCGATGCTGTCGGAGATGCGCCGAGCCGACCCTGCGGGGGAACGGGGCCGCGACAAGATCGACCGCCTGCGGGTCGCCGCCGAGACGGTGCTCGCCCGCACAGGGCGCGCAGCGAGCATCGCCGAACTGTCGAAGGAATCCGGTCTCGACGCCGAGGCCGTCTCGGAGATGATGCAGCTCGATGAGATGGTGCGCACCGCCATCAGCTTCGAAGAGCACTTCGACGTCGAGACCGGGCGCCAGGCCGCCGACCGCACCGACAGCGTGATCCTTCCCGAGCATGCCGTCGAGCAGTCTGAGACGCGCGCCATGGTGAACCGCGTGGTCGACGCTCTCCCGCCCGCGATGCAGCAGGTGGTGCGCGGCATCTATCTCGAGGACCGCATGGTCAAGGACATCGCCGAAGAGCTCGCCGTCAGCCACGCGTACGTGTCGAAGCTGCGGTCGCGGGGACTCGCGCTCATGCGCGAGGCGATGGAGGCGTGGGAGAACGGCACGACCGGCGACCGCTCGACCAAGGCGAAGGCCGAGTTCTTCGGGCTGCTGTTCGGCGCGGTCAGGGCCGAGACGCCCGATCGCTCGGGCGCTCTTCTCGCCGCCGTGTGATCCGACGACCAGAATCTTCCGGTTCCGTGGTTACGCCGATGCGCCATGTCGCGAATATCGGTTGTGCAGGCCCACGGATGGGCCCGCATCCAGCCCCATAACCACGGAGGAATTCACATGGGTCTTCAGATCGCAACCAACGTCGGTGCACTCAACGCGTACCGCAACCTGTCCGTCAACCAGAACGACGTCTCGAAGTCGCTCGAGAAGCTCTCGAGCGGTCTGCGCATCAACCGCGCAGCCGATGACGCCGCCGGCCTCGCCATCTCCGAGGGTCTGCGTTCGCAGGTCAACGGACTGAACGTCGCAGCCCGCAACTCGCAGGACGGCATCTCGGTCATCCAGACCGCAGAAGGCGCCCTCACCGAGGTGCACTCGATCCTGCAGCGCGTCCGCGACCTCGCTGTGCAGGCCGGTAACGACTCGAACAACGCCGACTCGCGCGCCGCGATCACGACCGAGGTCACGCAGCTGACCGACGAGCTGGTCCGCATCGCCGACTCGACGAACTTCAACGGCATCGACCTGCTCAAGGGCGGCGCCGACCTGAGCTTCCAGGTCGGGGCCAACGGAGACTCGTCGTCGCAGATCACGGTCGCCCGCGGTGACCTGGCGGACGCGCTGTCCTCGATCACCGCCATCACCTACGGCACCGGCGGCGCGGCGTCCACGCACGCGCCGGTCACGGCGGATTTCTCGTTCGACTCGGCCGCGAACGCGGCGCTTGCCATCACCGCGATCGACACCGCGATCAACAAGGTGTCGTCGCAGCGTTCGGACCTCGGTGCGGCGCAGAACCGCTTCGAGTCGACGATCAACTCGCTGCAGGTCTCGGCAGAGAACCTCTCTGCTGCCAAGAGCCGCATCGCGGACACCGACATGGCCGCCGAGATGGTCAAGTACACCGCCTCGAACATCCTGGCGCAGGCCGGCACCGCCATGCTCGCTCAGGCGAACCAGTCGGGCCAGGGCGTCCTGCAGCTTCTCCGTTGAGTCGCTGCGCCTGAGGCGCACAGGGCGCCCGGGCGGAGTCACCTCCGCCCGGGCGCCTTCCTGTAGGACACCCTTGACCGCACCGCACGGAAGACGACCGGGATGAAACTCGACGGACTCGTATCAGGGCTCAAGACCGAAGAGCTCATCAAGGCTCTGATGGACGTCTCGGCGATCCCGAAGACGCTCATCACGAACAAGATCACCGATCGCAACTCGGTCATCACGAATCTGCAGTCGCTCAACAAGACCCTGCAGGAGCTCGTCGACAAGGCGAAGACCGCCGCGGGGCCGAGCTCTCTGGCGTCATTCACCGCCTCCTCGTCGTCTGAGACCGTCACGATCACTGCGGGCAGCAAGGCGACCGCGTTCTCGACCGCCATCGTGGTCGACGCCGTCGCCACCGCGCACTCCGTCGTCACCGCTGCCGCAGGAGGCACGGCGTGGGGCGGCACGTTCACGCTGGTGGGATCCGACGGCGAAGCGGTCGAGGTCACGCCGCTCGGCACCGGCCCACAGGATCTCGCGAAAGCGATCAACGCATCCAAAGCCGGCGTGAGCGCGACCGTCGTGCCCGCGGGGACGGATGCCGACGGCAAGCCCCTCTCGCGCATCCAGCTCACCTCTGGCGAGACCGGTGCGGCCGGTGCGTTCACCCTGCATCGGGGAACCGCGGCCGAGGTCACCGCCGGAACCTCGACGGACATCGGCGCCGCGCCCGGCGCCGCCCTTCTCACCCAGGGCGCGGATGCCTGGATCCGTCTGTTCGCCGGCACCGACGCCGAACAGACCCTGAACAGCGCCAGCAACACGATCTCGGTCGGCGAGGGCATCGAGGTCACGGTCTCGAAGGCCAGTGCCGACCCGGTCACGGTGACGGTCACGCGCGATGCGAAGAAGCAGAGCGCGACGGCCGAGGCGTTCGTCAAGGAGATCGCCGCACTGCTGGTGCGCATCGACAACGGGTCGAAGGCGACCATCGGCGACGTCGGCGAGACAACGACGCTCGGAGTCTTCACCGGCGACAGCACGGTGCGAAACCTTCGTGGCGCGCTGGCGACCGCGGTGCAGCATCCGATCGACGGCACCTCGCCGTCGACGATCGGCATCACCGTCAGCGACAAGGGAATCCTCTCGTTCGACGCCGAGAAGTTCGCGGCGGCCCTGGCAGAGGATCCTGAGGGCACGCAGGAGCTGTTCTCGGCGGT
>NZ_JAGGPD010000556.1 GCF_018613995.1 Microbacterium sp. ISL-103
GCGCGATGGGCACGGACGAGAACGATGCCCTGATCTGGGGAGGGTTCGGCCTGCTGATCCTCGGCGGCTTCTATGCACTGCTCCGTCAGATCAGTCGAGACGGGATGGGCGGAGGAGACGTGAAACTCGCTGCCGTGATCGGACTGATCCTCGGATGGCACAGCTGGCAGGCGCTCGCCGTGGGCGCGGCCTCCGCCTTCGTCCTGGCGGCGCTGTACGCGATGGTGTTGATGGCGCTCCGGCGGGCGGACGGCTCGACGCGCATCGCCTTCGGACCGTGGATGATCGTCGGCGCGCTCCTCGGCATCGTCGCGGCGTGAGCCGCGATCCGCCATCTCGGGGATAGGGTGAGGCCATGGCACTCGCACGACTTCACGGCGGCCCGCTCGACGGGCAGATCATTCCTCTCGGCGACGCGGACGACAAGCTGATCGTCCCCTACAGCGAGACCCAGGTGGTGTACAACCGACGCGGCGACGAGCAGAACACCGGTGACGCCGACGGCCCCACCGAGATCGACTACTGGTTCGACGAATCCCTCGAGGACATCAGCCCGTCGGATGACTGAGCACCACCCGGTTCCGCAGTCCGGCTCCGAGCCCACCAGGGTGGTCGAGGTCGAGCGCAAGTACGACGTCGACGACGATACGACGCTTCCCGACTGGGTGGGTCTTCCCGGCGTGGAGGCGGTGTCTGCCGGCGAGGTGCGCGAGCTCGACGCCCGCTACCTCGACACCGCTGACGCCGAGCTCTCCCGCGCGGGGGTGGCTCTTCGCCGCCGCACCGGTGGCCCGGACGCCGGATGGCATATCAAGGGCCCTCGTGAAGGCGACGGTCGGCTCGAGATCGGCTGGCCCCTGGGAGATGACGACAGCGTTCCCGATGCTGTGACCGAGGCGCTGTCCCGCTGGACGACGGGGCGGCTCACGCCTCTGGCTCGGATCGAGAACAACCGCGTCGCCTACCTGCTCACCGGCCCGCACGGCGTGATCGCCGAGTTCGTCGACGACCGCGTCAGCGCGACGGATCTGCGGCACGACGTGCGCCGCGAATGGCGCGAATGGGAGTTCGAACTCGGCCCCGCGGCTCCGGCCGACGCGGCAGGGCGAGATGCCCTGTTCACGGCCGTCGAGAAGGCGATCTTCACGGTCGGCGGTCGCGAGGCGGCATCCGGTTCGAAGCTCGCCCGTGCTCTCGGTTTCTGACACGCGGCGCAAGCCCCTTTCTCGCCGGCCTCGGCTCGTGCTTGAGTGACAGACATGAGCCGTTCTGCCGTACTCCGCTCCCTGCGGACGATCGTTCCCGACACCGTCCTCGAGCAGGAGGAGATCCGCGACATCTTCGGGTCGCAGCCGGAGATCGGCCGACTCGCCAGACGGATCATCGGCGCTTCCTTCAACGGCTCGGGGATCGACACCCGGCACACGGTGATCGAAGAGCTCTCGCCCGCCGCACGGATCGATGAGCCCCTCTTCTACGATCGCGAGACGGGGCTTCTCGGATCTCCGGGTACGAAGGCCCGCAACGACATCTATGTGCGCGAGGCGTCGCGTCTGTTCGTCGAGGTGGCCCGGCGGGCGCTGGATGCCGACCCCGACATCGTCGCCGCCGACGTCACCCACGTCATCACCGCGTCGTGCACGGGGTTCCACGCGCCGGGCCCCGACTACGAGATCGTGCGGGGGCTCGGCCTCCCCGACAGCGTCCAGCGCTACCACCTGGGATTCATGGGGTGCTATGCCTCGATGCCGGCGCTGCGCGCGGCGAGCCAGTTCTGTGCGGCAGATCCCGACGCGGTCGTGCTGGTCGTCAGCGTCGAGCTGTGCACGGTGCACCTGAGGTCGTCGGACGATCCGGACCTCATCGTCGCCAACTCGCTCTTCGCCGACGGCGCGGCGGCGGGCAGCGGCACGGCGCGTGATATCGCCACCCCCAACCCGGCCGTGCGCCTGGACGGCTTCCACACCGCGATCGCCGCCGAGGGCGAGAAGGACATGGCCTGGACCATCGGCGACCACGGCTTCGAGATGATCCTGTCGACGGCTGTGCCGCAGATCATCGGCGAGACGATCATCGGCGCGATCCGTCCGCTGTATGCCCGCGAGGGAGAACTGGCCGCCGCGTTCGACGACGGACGAGTGGGGGAGCGCGTCGAGCACTGGGCCATCCACCCCGGGGGCCGCAGCATCCTCGATCGTGTGCAGGAACGGCTGCACCTCAGTGATGCTCAGATGCGGCCGGCGCGGGAGACCCTGCGCGAGTACGGCAACATGTCCAGCGCGACGATCCTCTTCGTCATCAAGCGCATCCTCGATGAGGGTGCCGCAGACGGCTCGAGGGTCGCGGCGATGGCGTTCGGGCCGGGGCTGACCGCGGAGAGCGCCCTGATGACCGTCGCCACCGGCATCGCATGACGCATGATCTCTCGATCCGCGCATCCGACGCGCGGGAGCTCATGGACGACCCGCACGCCGACATCGGCATGCTCGAGCGCACCTACGAGCGATTCCGTGTCGTGAATGCGCTGGTCTCCGCCCCCGGTCGGCTGTATCGGCGCGACATCCGTCCTCGGGCACGTCGGGGTCCCCTCCGCATCCTCGACATCGGCGCAGGCGGTGGGGACGTGAGCCGGATGGTCGCGGCGAAGCTGCGGCGGGACGGGCTGAGCGCCGAGATCACGGCGTTGGATGCAGACGAGCGCGCCATCCGCTGGGCGGCCGAACGCGACGGGGGAGCAGGCGTGCGATACCGGTGCGCGTTCGCGGAGGAGCTGGTCGCAGAGGGGGAGAAGTTCGACGTCGTCTTCTCGAACCACGTGCTGCATCACCTCACCCCGTCGGAGTTGCAGGGTCTCCTGCAGGATTCCGCTCGGCTCGTCGGTGCAGACGGAGTGGTGGTGCACCGCGACATCGCTCGCAGTCGCGCGGCGTATGCGCTCTACGGCGCCGCGACCTGGCTGTTCGCGAGCACGCTCCTTCGCGGGTCGTTCATCCGGGAAGACGGCATGATCAGCATCCGTCGGTCGTACACGCCGCGGGAACTGGCTGAGGTCGCACCACCGGGGTGGGCGGTGCGGTTCGGGCTGCCCTCGCGACTCGAGCTGCGACGGAACGGCGACACGGCGCCATGACGAACGAAGGCCCGGTCACGCGCGAGCGTGCCGGGCCTTCGAGTCGATCGTGGACGATCAGAAGTTGATCATGTGACCTGCGAGGCCGTGGAAGCCCTCCTGCAGAGCCTCCGACAGCGTCGGGTGCGTGTGCACGTTGCGCGCGAGTTCGAGCGCCGTGAGGTCCCACTTCTGGGCCAGCGTCAGCTCGGGAAGGAGCTCCGAGACGTCGGGGCCGATCATGTGGGCGCCGATGAGCTCGAGGTGCTCGGCATCGGCGATCAGCGTGACGAAGCCGACGGGCTCGCCGAGGCCGTGTGCCTTGCCGTTGGCCATGAACGGGAAGGTGGCGACCTTGATCTCGCGCCCCTCGTCCTTCGCCTGCTGCTCGGTGAGGCCGAACGACGCGACCTGCGGCGAGCAGAACGTCGCGCGGGGCATCATGCGGTAGTCGCCGAGGGTCTGGGTCTCTGCGCCGCCGATGGTCTCTGCGGCCACGACGCCCTGCGCCTCAGCGACGTGTGCGAGCTGCAGCTTGGCGGTGACGTCGCCGATCGCGTAGATGCCCTCGACGTTGGTGCGCATGTGGTCGTCGATGTCGATCGCGCCGCGTTCGGTGAGCTTCACGCCCGTGGCCTCGAGTCCGAAACCCTCGATGTTGGGGGCGAAGCCGACCGACATGAGAACCTTGTCGGCCTCGATCGACGACTGCTGGCCGTCCTTGCCGGTGTACGAGACGGTGACAGACGAGCCGTTGTCGACCACGGACTCCACCTTGGTGGAGGTGAGGATGTCGACGCCGTAGTTCTTGTACTGCTTCGCGATCTCCTTCGACACATCTGCGTCCTCGTTGGGGAGGGCCCGGTCGAGGAACTCGATGATCGTGACCTTGACGCCGTAGTTGGTCATCACGTACGCGAATTCCATGCCGATGGCGCCGGCTCCGACGATGACGATCGACTTCGGGAGCTCGCGGCTGAGGATCTGCTCCTCGTAGGTCACGACGTTGTCGCTGAGCTGGACGCCCGGGAGCAGCCGCACCTTGGAGCCGGTGGCGATGATGGCATTGTCGAAGGTGACCTCTTCGGTCGAGCCGTCGGCCTTGGCGACCGAGATCGCCTTCGGCCCGGTGAAGGTGCCGCGACCGTCGTACTCGGTCACCTTGTTCTTCTTCATCAGGAAGTGGATGCCCTTGACCCGGCCGGCCGCGACGACGCGACTGCGGTCGAACGCCTTGCCGTAGTCGATCGTGAACTCACCCGAGATGCCGAAGAAGTCGGCCTTGTGGTTGAGCGTGTGCGCGAGCTCCGCGTTCTTCAGAAGAGCCTTGGAGGGGATGCAGCCCACGTTGAGGCAGACACCGCCCCAGTACTTCTCTTCGATGATGGCGGTGGACAGACCGAGCTGCGCGCTGCGAACCGCAGCGACGTATCCGCCGGGACCTGCACCGAGGATGACGACATCGTAGTGTGGCATGCCTTAAGCCTATCGCTCCGAAGACGGGTCGGAATCGGTCTGAGACGAGGTGCGGCGCCCGCGAACCACGAGCCAGACGACGATGCCGATGATGACCAGAACGCCGGCGATCGCGAGAATCCATATCACCACTGTCGCAGGGGACTCCTCGTCGCTCGCAGGCGCAGGAGTGACGTCTGTTCCGGGCCCGGCGGTCGCAGTCGGCTGCACGGTCGGGGCAGCCGTCGGGGCGGCGGTCGGCGGGGTCGTCGCCGTGCCGACCGTGCTGGCGGCGACGGTGAAGTCGAACTCGCCGGATGTGGGATGGCCGTCGCTCGACACGACCTTCCAGATCACGTGGTAGGCGCCGGCGGGGGCCTCTGCCGCCAGCGGCTGTGTGACGAGCGCGCCGTCGACGGTCGGCGCGCCCTCGATCACGGAGGCGCCGGAGGGATCCGTCACCACGACCTCGGTCGCCCCCTCCTCGTCGATGATCTTCGCGCTGAACGTGAGAGTCAGCTCGGCGGGGAGCGTCTGGACCGTGCCGTCGGCCTCGGGAGAGGAGGAGAGGAGGCTGTCGTGCGCCGAGGCGGACAGCGGCACGAACAGCACCAGGAACGCCGTGAGCAAGGCTGCTGCGAGGGCGATCGGGGCTGCGGGACGTCGATGAGCTGTGGTTTTCACGTGCCCAGCCTATGAACCGTCCGTATGCGAGCGCTGAGTGTGGATCGAGCTCCCGCGGGCGTCGTCCGATCAGTTAGTCTGGAGGACTAGGAGGGCATAGTGACAGACAGCCAGAATCGATCGGGCGGAGACGCCGCGATCCACCGTCCCGGCGAGCAACGACACGACGTGACGCAGACGTTCGGGCACGACTCGGACCTTTCATTCGTGCCTTTCGGCGTGGAGCTGACGGATGTGGAGCAGAGCGCCATCGCGGCGCTTCCCTCCGGTTCCGCGCTGCTTCTCGTGCGTTCGGGTGCTCTCGCGGGTGCTCGCTACCTGCTCGACACGGATGTGACGACCGTGGGTCGTCATCCCGAGGCCGACATCTTCTTCGACGACGTGACGGTGTCGCGTCGTCATGCAGAGGTCACCCGCACCGGGTCCACGTTCGAGATCATCGACCAGCGCTCCCTGAACGGAACGTACGTCAACGGTGAGCGCGTCGATCGCAGTGCGCTCGTCGACGGCACCGAGCTTCGTGTCGGCAAATTCCGGTTGAACTTCTTCGCTTCTCCCGTCGATCGCGTCGCGGCGATCGACTGATGGCGGCTTCCCCCGCCCGCGAACGCTCGGCGTCTGCGGGGCTTCTGAGCATCGGTCAGGTCCTCGCGAGACTCACGCCGGAATTTCCCGAGCTCACCTCCAGCAAGCTCCGCTTCCTCGAGGTCCAGGGGATCGTCACGCCGTCTCGCACCGAGTCCGGCTACCGCAAGTTCTCTCAGGCCGATATCGAGCGACTGCGCCTCGGCCTGACGCTGCAGCGTGATCACTACCTTCCGCTCAGCGTCATCCGCGAGCAGCTCGATGAGGCCGAGGCGAACGGCGATTCCACGACCCTGTCACCGCCGCCGTCGATCATGCCGACGCCACGACGCTACCGTCGAGACGAGCTGCTCTCGGCCGCAGGTGCCGGGCCGCAGCTTCTCAACGACGCGATCAGCACAGGCGTCATCACCGCACAGGAGAACTACTCCGAGGCGACCGTCACGCTGC
>NZ_JAGGPD010000557.1 GCF_018613995.1 Microbacterium sp. ISL-103
ATGCGCACCCCGAACTCGAGCCCGTCGATCTCGGGCGGAAGACGCGAGCAGAACCGCAGGCCGCTGTCGCTGTCGCGCATCCCGCCGAAGCCCGCGGTGATGGCCGTCCAGACCCCCGCGAGAGCGGCGACATGAAGCCCCTGACCGGTGTTGCCATGAAGGTCGTCGAGATCGAGAGTCGCGACCTCGGCGAGATAGTCGAGCGCGAGATCCAGGTGACCGACCTCTGCGGCGACCACGGCCTGCGCCGCCGCCGACAGCGATGAGTCCCGCACGGTGATCGCCTCGTAGTACTCGAACGCACGCTCCTTCTGCTCCGCGGTGAACGACTCATGCGAGAAGAACAGGGCGAGCACCAGATCGGCCTGCTTCACGACCTGCTTGCGGTAGAGGTCGAAGTACGGGAACTGGTCGTGCAGCAGGTACTCGTCCGGTGCCGTCGACTCGAAGTCCCACCGCTCGAGGTCGGTGTAGCCGGCGGACTGCGGGTGCACACCCCGTTCGTCATCGAAGGGCACCGTCATCGCCGCGGCAGCGAGTTCCCACCTCGCGATCTCGTCGTCTGCGATCTCGAGCTCCGACGCGACCTCCGGATGCCGTCGGGCAGCGGCCGCCGCCCCTCGAAGGTTCTTCTGGGCCGCCAGGTTCGTGAAGACGTTGTCGTTCGCGATGGCCGAGTACTCGTCCGGCCCCGTGACGCCGTCGATGTGGAAGCCGCCGTGCGGGTCCCACCGCCCGAGCGAGGCCCAGAGGCGAGCGGTCTCGACCAGGATCTCGAGGCCGGCCTCCCGTTCGAAGTCGACATCGCCCGTCGCCCGCACGTAGTGCAGAACCGCTCCGGCCACATCGGCGTTGATGTGGAACGCGGCCGTGCTGGCAGGCCAGTACCCCGACGACTCTCTGCCGTCTATGGTCCGCCACGGCAATGCGGCACCCTGCAGATGCAGTTGCGCCGCCCTGTCACGAGCGCGATCGAGCACGGAATGTCGCCACCGCAGCGCCTGTTCGGCGGCGTGCGGGAGGGTCGAGGTGAGGACGGGGAGCACGAACGCCTCGAAGTCCCAGAAGGGGGACCCCTCGTATCCGGAGCCGGTCAGCCCCTTTCCCGGAACAGATCGCAATTCCATGCGGGTGGAGGCCTGTAAGACCTGGAAGAGCGCGAAGCGCACGGCCTGCTGCAGCCGTGCCGGTCCGTCGACGCGCACGTCGGCGCACTCCCAGAAGTCGTCCAGCCGCGCCCGTTGATCGGCGACCAGTGCTTCCCATCCGGCCCGCAGCGCGTCGCCGACCGCCGTCTCGGCCCGGTCGCGCAGGGCGGCGATCGAGAGATCGGACGAGAATTCATGACCGACGAGCTTGACGATCTCGAGCAACTCTCCGGCAGCCAGGGATGCGCGCACCGTGGTACGCGCACGGTCGCCCGTCGCATCGACATCCGTCTCGACGCTCGGCTCGCTCCGGGGAGAACCGCTCACGCGATGGTCCATCGCGACAGCGGTCGTGAGCCCGCTCTTCCTCGTGCGGTGC
This sequence comes from Microbacterium sp. ISL-103, assembly GCF_018613995.1. Taxonomy (GTDB): domain Bacteria; phylum Actinomycetota; class Actinomycetes; order Actinomycetales; family Microbacteriaceae; genus Microbacterium. The sequence goes on from NZ_JAGGPD010000557.1 coordinate 1,528, forward strand.
ACGAGGGTGGCGGCACCCGCGTCGGCGGCCGAGGCCACCCCCTCGAGCGGCTCGCTCAGCAGCTCCTGCACCCGGGGGTCGTCGTGCGTGATCGGCAGCGGCTCGTTCGCCAGCAGTTCGGAGATGACGGTGACGTCCGCCGCACCGCCGAGCGCCTGCACACGGTAGTGCACCGCTGCCACGGAGCGGTGCGCGAAGGAGACGATCCTCGTCGACCGGATCCGCACCCGCTGGCCGGTCGGACTGGTCCACTCGACCTCGCGTTCGAGAGTTCCCGCGCGGAAGTCGAGACGACGGGTGTGCGACGTGAGCGATCCACGACGGACGTCGAACGGCTCGTCCCCGACGATCAGCCGGATGAGCTGGCCGTTGGCCGCGTTGATCACGCTCTGCCCGCACTCGGGGTAGCCGTATCCCTCTTCGGCATACGGCATCGGGTGCTCTTCGAAGAGGCCGTTCAGATAGCTGCCCGCGACGCCGCGCGGGTCGCCTTCATCGAGGTTCCCCCGCCAGCCCACATGACCGTTCGAGAGTCCGAAGACGGACTCCTCATGGGCGAGGTTCTCGACGTCGATGCCGTCGGCACCGATGCTCCACTCGTCGATATCGAATCGCGGCCGCGTCCTGCTCATGGGCTCCTCTTCCGTCGACTGTGCTTCTGGAAGAGAAAGTAGTCAGGATCGAGGAACGTGAGGAGCGGGTTGATTCCCGCTCCTCCTGCGGGTAAGACTGTCAGAGCTCGACGGGCGGCGCCGGCTCCGCATCCGCTACCTCGGGGTGACGAGCGAGGTTCACGACGGCGGCGATGAGGCCGCCCCAGATCGTGACCATCGCGATGATCATCATGACGATCGCTGTCGTGGTCATGCGCCCGCTCCCTTCTCCGTCGCGTGCGGTTCCGAGGTCGCGATCAGCGGGATCGACGAGGTCTCGGCATCCGGTTCGTAGTCCTCCTCGGTGAGGAACTCGTCGTACTCGGGATCATCCTTGGCGTGGGAGCGGCCGCTCCATGGCAGCGCCGAGAGCAGCAGTGCGATCACGACGAGCGCGATGACCATGCCCCATCCGAAGACGGCGAGGAACCAGCCCGGATAGCCGCCGTACGGCTCGGAGATCTTCGAGATCAGCTCGGTGACGAGCAGGTACCCGAGCACGAGGGGTGCGAGCGCGCCGACGAGCAGCATCCATACTCGCCCGACCCGGAAGCTCGACCGACGATCGAGGTGGTCGACGAGTGCCGGCAGCTTGTGCAGCAGCCATGCGACCACGATCACCGCGACCAGGGCGACGGCCATGATGCCGAAGGCATTGACGAAGGCGTCAGCGGTATCGAGCACCGACAGCGCGGTGGTCGTCGAGAACAGTGCCAACGAGACGATCGCGAGCGGGATGGACACCGTGAGCGTCGTGCGGATGCGCGCCCAGCCCAGCTTGTCCTGCAGCGCCGCGACGATCACCTCGAGGATCGAGATGAGCGAGGTCACCCCCGCGAAGACCAGCGCTCCGAAGAAGAGGACGCCGATGATCGAGCCGCCCGCCGCCTGAGAGACGATCGTGGGGAAGGCGATGAAGGCCAGGCCGATTCCCGACGACGCGACACCGGCCACTTCGGTCCCCTGCGCCTGCGCCATGAAGCCGAGGGCCGCGAACACGCCGATTCCCGCGAGGATCTCGAAGCCGGAGTTCGCGAACGCCACGACCAGACCGGAACCCGTGAGGTCGGTCTTGCGCTTCAGGTACGACGAGTAGGTCACCATGATGCCGAAGGCCACCGACAGCGAGAAGAAGATGTGGCCGTAGGCCGATGCCCAGACGGCCGGGTCGCCCAGCGCTTCCCAGTTGGGGGTGAAGAAGGCGTTCAGCCCGTCCATGGCGCCCGGCAGGAACAGCGACTGCACCACGAGGATCGCGAACATCACCGTGAGCAGAGGCATCAGGATCATGTTCGCCCGGCCGATCCCGCGCTTCACACCCAGCGCCATGATGACGATGACGATCAGCCAGACCGCCACGAGCGGGAGGCCGACCTGCGGCACGAAGTCCGTCGAGATGCCCACCTCGGCGACATCGGCCGAGCGGAGGAAGTCGATGAAGAAGAAGTCGTTCTCGTTGCCCGGCCCCCAGGTCAGCTGCGCCGAGAACCACGTGTACATCGCAGCCCACGCGATGATCACCGCGTAGTAGACCGCGATCACCACGCAGATGAGCACCTGCCACCAGCCGAGCGGCTCGGCCCTGCGGTGCATCCGTCGGAAGGCCAACGGCGCGGAGCCGCGGAATCGGTGACCGATCGCGTAGTCGAAGAAGAGGAGCGGGATTCCGGCAGTGAGAAGCGCACACAGGTACGGGATGAGGAACGCCCCGCCTCCGCCTTCGTACGCCACGTAGGGGAATCTCCAGATATTCCCCAGCCCGACGGCAGAGCCGATCGCAGAGAGAATGAAGACGTTGCGCGAGCCGAAGGCCTCGCGTTTCGGGGTCTGCGTCGTTGCGGTGGCCATGCGCATGAGGTTACCGGAGCCAGGGTGACGAGACGTGGCGATTCTCGTGCCGGTCTCCCCGCTCTCGGATCATCATCAGGATGCTGCGTTGACTATGGGCAGCAACTCCCAGACGTGCTCCCCCGTACCGCACCCCTCCGCGCAGCCGCGTGGCGATGGCGAGCCACGAGCACACCGCACGCTCGGCGACCCACAGCGGCGCCCACAATGCACTGGTCGCCGGGAACACCGAACGGCCGTCGAGCCGTCGTCGGCCGCGCTCGGCGAGCACGACGATCATGAGCAGAACGAGCGCCAGCGAGCCCGGTCGGTGGCGCAGGATCCACACCGTGGGAAGGATCGCCGCCTCGATCGCGAGGCGCAGCGGCTGCGCCCAGCTGTCGTACGCCTGTCTGACCCGCTGCGACAGGAAGTGCCGGGCGGTGGGTGGGCGCCGCATGACGTAGATGTCGGGTCGGGAGTGGATTCGACCGCCGGTCGCGCGGATGGTGCGCTCCATCTCGAGGTTCTCGAAGAGCGTGTCCGCATCGTATCCACCTGCTGAGAGCAGTGCCGAGCGCCGCAGAGCGTAGGTTCCGGGGTAGTCGTCCGAGAGGGCGCGGTTGAGGAGGCTGCGAGCGGTGTCCCACCGGGCATGCCAGGGCAGCGGAGCGAAATGGTTCTGCGGCTTCACGAGGGTCGCGCGTTCGAGCTCGGAGACCACCGCGGCGAGCGCGCGATAGTCGTACCGCACGTCGTCGTCGGCGATGACCACACGCTCGTGCCGAGCGGATGCGATGCCCGTGAGCACGCCCCGCACCTTGCCGTTCGCGCCCGTGGTCTCGTTGCACGGGATGTGCCGGACGAGATCCGACCAGGCCGACGCGTGCGAGGCGAAGCGGTCGGGGTCAGATCCATCGACCACCGTCACGTCCGCCCACGCGCGCAGACGCGTGAGGTAGGCCGTGAGATCGTCCATCGTCTCGTCACTCCCCCATCGCAACGGGAGGATGTATTCGATGTCGAGGAGTGGAGCGCCGTTCATGGCGGGACGATAGATCGGGTCCGTTCGCCTCTTCTCGGGTATTGACAAGATCCTCAGCCCGTCTTCGCACCGAGGCCCGCGGCAGCTGGCGGCTAATGGTGCGAGGGTAGGAAGACCGCGAGGCCTCTCGCAGGGTATTGACAAGTCTGCGTTCACCCTGCACGGTGCCCCGGCGGCAGAGTCATGCCCCGTCGAGCGTCTTCAGCACTTCGGCGACTCCGTGGTAGTCGCGAGCAGGCAGGTCGTGGATGGCGTCGATGGTCTTCACCTCGAGATGATCGACGACGCCGATCCTAAGCAGGTCATCCTTCG
>NZ_JAGGPD010000037.1 GCF_018613995.1 Microbacterium sp. ISL-103
GCGACTGCTCTCTCATGCGCCACGGCCGTCTCCCACACGGCGCGGGCGGCGCTGCGCCCCTTCGAGCGCACGAGCGCCGACGCTTCGGCGACGAGCTCGGGGTCGGATGCGAGCAGGCGAGACGCATCGAGGATCGCCCGGGCCTCTGCCGTCGCGCCGGCGGTGCGCGAACGCAGCGGATCGGCCACGGCGACCGCTGCCCACTCGATCGCCGAGACCTCGGCGTCGCGGGCATCGGGTGCGACGGCCACCCGGGGATCAGGCTCCGGCAGGGGCGGGGCGAGGGTGACGACGGGCGCAGCCACACGCCCCGCGCTCACGCCGCGGCCCCGCAGGACTGTGCCGGCGACGACAGGGACCGGTGCCGCTGGACTCGTCTTTTCCGGCCCCGCATCCGTGTGCGTGATCGCGGCGGCTGCGAGCTCGGTGTCTTCAAAGCCTGCGGCTCCCTCGGTGCCCTCCCCGAATCCGTCGGCGAAGAGAGCCGCGAGGCGGTCGAGGACGACGTCGGCATCCGGACCGGTAGCAGACAGCTCGATCGCATCACCCTGCCTCGCGCCGAGTATCAGCAGCTTCGACAGGCTCGCCGCTGCGGCATCGGGTCCGTCGGGCAGCCGTCGCAGTCGCACCGCGGCCCCCGCTGAGGCCTCGGCGATCAGAGCTGCGGGGCGGGCATGGATGCCGAGCGGATTGCGCACGCCGACGACACGCGTGACCGCATCCGACGGCCCCGCCGGATCTCGGGGCACGTCCGCCGCCGAGCCGGACGGTGCGGGCACGCCGTCGTCCGGCTCGGCGAGCTGCCCCGTCTTGGCGGTGAGCGCGGAACCCGCCTCGTGCGCGACCGAGTCGAGCGTGCCACCGGCCGCCGCCGAGACGACAGCGGCGAGGAGCCCCTCCACGAACGGCGCGGGTGCGAGGCGCACGGGAACGTCGCTGGCGCGCAGCTCCAGCGCGAGCTCTGCGCTCAGCACCGCGGATCCGAGGTCCATGAGCACCAGGACCCCGTCGCAGTCGACGGCCAGTTCATCGATCGCGGATGCGACCGCGACCGCATCCGTGCCGAGGATCGGTGAGCCGTCGGCATCCGTCCCCGCGCCCGCAGCCACCAGCACCCGCGCTCTGCCGTGCACCATCTGGAGGGCGAGTTCGAGCGCCGCCTCCCCGAGTCGAGCGCTGTGGGAGACGGCGACGATGCCGATCATCAGGACGATTCCGTCGCGGCCTGGGCGAGGGTCTCGAACAGCAGCGTCGTCGATGCGGCACCGGGGTCGAGGTGGCCCGCGCTGCGCTCACCGAGGTAGCTCGCGCGGCCCTTGCGTGCGACGAGCGGTTCGGTCGCATCGCGGCCCGCCGCAGCAGCCGTGGCCGCCGCAGCCGTCGCCGCACCGAGATCGGCTCCCTCGGCGATCGCCGCGTCGAGTGCGTCGACAGCGGGCGCCATCGCGTCGAACATCGTCTTGTCTCCCGCTTCGGCCTTGCCTCGAGCGACGATGCCGTCGAGGCCTGCTCGCAGCGAGGCGGCGAGGGCCGCAGCGTCGAGCTCGGTCACCGGCCCCGCGGCCATCCCCATGCGCAGGAACAGCGTGCCGTAGAGCGGACCGCTCGCGCCGCCGACCGAGCTCACGAGAGTCATGCCCACGGTCTTGAGCAGCTCGTCCACGGTGTCGGGTACGCCGGTGTCGAGCTTCGCGACGACCGCATCCATCCCTCGCGCCATGTTCGCTCCGTGGTCGGCATCGCCGATCGCCGAGTCGAGCTCGGTCAGCCACTCGCGCTTGTCGGCGATCACGTCACGGAAGCGATGGATCCAGTCGACGAGAGCGGCGGTGTCGACGCTCGCCATCATGCTCCCCACCGCAGACCCGGCGTGTTCACCGGGGCGTCCCACAGACGCAGCAGCTCGTCGTCGGCCTTGAGCACGGTGAGAGAGCAACCCGCCATGTCGAGCGAGGTGATGTAATCGCCGACGAGATTTCGGGCGATCTGCACTCCTGCCTCCTCGAGCAGGCTCGCCACCTCGCCGTACATCAGGTACAGCTCGATCAGCGGCGATCCGCCCATGCCGTTGAGCATCACGATCGCGGGTCCTGAGACATCGAGGTCGGCGAGGATCGGCTCCACGAGCTGACGGGCGATGTCGGAGGCGGGGGCCAGCGGCTCGCGGTGCCGACCGGGCTCGCCGTGGATGCCGACGCCGATCTCCATCTGGTCGTCCGGCAGATCGAATGTCGGCTTGCCCGCCACGGGCACCGTGCAGCTCGTGAGCGCCATGCCCATCGAGCGTCCCTGGCTGTTGATGCGCTTCGCGAGGGCCACGACCGAAGCGAGGTCCTGCCCCTCCTCGGCTGCCGCTCCGACCAGCTTCTCGAGCAGCACGGTGAGGCCGACACCTCGGCGCCCTGCGGTGTAGAGAGAATCCTGCACGGCGACGTCGTCGTCGACGATCACGGTGCCGACCTCGATGCCCTCCATCGAGGCGAGCTCGGCGGCCATCTCGAAGTTCAGCACGTCGCCCGTGTAGTTCTTCACGATGTGCAGCACCCCGGCGCCCCGATCGACGGCTTTGGTGGCCACCTGCACGCGGTCGGGCGTCGGCGAGGTGAAGACCTCGCCCGCGACGGCGGCGTCGAGCATGCCGACCCCCACATAGCCAGCGTGCAGAGGCTCATGGCCGGAGCCGCCACCGGAGACCACCGCGACCTTGCCCTGCGCCTTCGGCGTCGAGCGAGTGATCACGTGATTCTCGAGGTCGACCGACAGCTCGGGATGCGCACGGGCGACGCCTCGCAGCGATTCGACCAGCACATCGGCGGGGTTGTTGATGAGCTTCTTCATCGTTCGATCTCCCTTGATCTCTGCGGTGGCGATCTTTCGCAATATTGGAAAGGTATTCGTCAATGTCGAATATGCTCGGGCGCAGTCGAGTTGTCAAGATCGACCTGACGACCGACGCCAGAGCCCGGTTCGATGACGAACCGAGGGAGGAGCCGCCGTGATCCAGGCGATCGATCGCGCAGCGAAAGTGCTCGAGCTGCTGCAGGGCGCGCGACACCTCGGCATCACCGACCTGGCGCTCGCGCTGAACCTCCCCCCGTCGACGGTGCACGGCATCGTCAAGTCCCTGCGTGAGCACGGGCTGGTGGCCAAGGAGCGCGGCGGCCAGCGCTACATGCTCGGCCCGACACTGCTGCGTCTGAGCAACGTGTACCTCGACACCCTCGACGTCAGGGCGCGGGCGATGAGGTGGACGCAGGAACTCGCTCGCCGCACCAACCTGCCGGTGCGCCTGGGGGCACCGCACTTCCACGAGGTGCTCGTCATCCACCACGATCTGCGCCCCGACGACAGCCAGCAGATGCTCGAGACCGGTGTCGCGATCCCCGCTCACGCCTCAGCGCTGGGCAAGGTGCTGCTCGCCTACGATCTCGGCTTCCAGCGCACGGTCTTCGAGCAGCCGCTGCGCAGTCTCACCGGCGACACGATCACCGACGTCGCCAGACTCACCCTCGATTTCCCCTCGATCGTCGAACGAGGGGGCGCCGCCGAGACCGACGAGGCGGTGCTCGGAGAATCATCCGTCGCCGCTCCGGTCGCCGATGCCCGAGGCGACATCGTCGCTGCGGTGGCCGTCGTGATGCCGACATCGCAGGCCCCCGCCTCAGAGGCGGTGATCAGCGCCCTGCGCGAGACGGCCAGGAACATCTCCCGAGAGATGGGTGCCGCGACGTGGCCGCCCCGAGTCGCACCACCGGACGACTGACACGGCTCAGCGCGACTGCAGTCCGTCCAGGCTCACCCGCAGGATGTCCTCGCCCAGCTCTTCGGGATCGACGGGTCCGCCTGGCCGGTACCACTCGACGACTGAGTTGATCATGCCGAAGATCAGCCTGGTGGCGACCGCGGCATCGACGTCATCGCGGATCAATCCCTCCGCCTGCGCTTCGGTCACGATCGCCGTCACCCGCTGATCGAACGCACGGCGGCGCACGAGTGCCGCCGTCTCGACATCGCCGTTGCCCCGCACCCGCAGCAGCAGAGTGACCGACGGGAGCTTCTCGGTCAGCACCCGCACGGCGCCTCGGATGATCGACCGCAGACGGTCGGAGGCCAGCGCGTGCTCGGTCGTCGCATGATCGACGACGGCCTCGAGAGCATCGAGGGCGTCGCTGAGCGCGAGCTCGAGGATCGCCGACTTGGACTCGAAGTGGTGGTAGAGCGCGGACTTTGTCAGACCGAGCGTGGCGCTCAGGTCGGCGACGCTGGTCGCGTCGTAGCCGTGCTCGTTGAACACCTTCACGGCGACGGCGAGCACCTGCCCGCGGTCGTAACCTGGCCGGCCGCGCTTGGGCGGCGGCACATCGATTCCGGTCCGTGTCATGGGCCAAGTCTGTCATTCCCGACGAGTTGCCATCCGCGCGACGATCTGAGATCGTATTCCTGACCGATCGGTCGGAAATTATCGCCAGCGTGGGTGATCGAGAGGATGACGATGTCCGAGGCCTATCTCGTCGATGGCGTCCGCACCGCCGTCGGCCGCTACGGGGGCGCACTCGCGTCCGTCCGCCCCGACGATCTCGCGGCCCTCGTGGTCGGCGCCACCGCCCGCAGATCCACGGTGCCCGTGGACGAGATCGACGAGGTCATCCTCGGCGCCGCCAACCAGGCGGGCGAAGACAACCGCAACGTGGCCCGGATGTCCGTGCTGCCCGCAGGCCTCCCCGACTCCATCCCCGGCCTGACCGTGAATCGCCTCTGCGCCTCGGGCATGTCGGCCATCGCGCTCGCGGCGAGCGCCATACGCGCAGGAGACGCCGACCTCATCGTCGCCGGCGGCGTCGAGTCGATGACCCGGGCGCCCTGGGTGCAGGCGAAACCCGAGCGCGCGTGGGCCAAGCCCGGGGCCTCGTTCGACACCTCGATCGGCTGGCGCTTCACCAATCCTCGACTGACCGAGCGCGACAAGGCGACGTTCTCGATGCCCGAGACGGCCGAAGAGGTCGCCCGTGTCGACGGGATCACCCGGGAGGATGCCGACGCCTTCGCCCTCCTGAGCCACCGGCGAGCCATCGCGGCGATCGAAGCAGGACGCTTCGCCCCCGAGATCGTCGGGGTCGAGACGGGCCGCGGCATCGTCGACATCGACGAAGGACCGCGGCGCGACACCACCCTCGACGCCCTCGCGAAGCTGCGCGCTGTCGTCGCGGGCGGCGAGGTCGTCACCGCCGGCAACTCCAGCTCACTCAATGACGGGGCCTCCGCGATCGTGGTGGCGAGCGCCGAGGCCGTCGAGCGACACGGACTTCGCCCACGCGCGCGGATCGTCTCATCGGCGACCGCCGCACTCGCGCCCGAGATCATGGGCCTCGGCCCCGTACCCGCCACGCAGAAGGCGCTCGCGAAGGCAGGCCTGCAGATCGGTGATCTCGGCGCCGTCGAGCTCAACGAGGCATTCGCGTCGCAGTCCCTCGCCTGCATCCGGCGCCTCGGCCTCGACCCGTCGATCGTCAACGCCGACGGCGGCGCCATCGCCCTGGGCCACCCGCTCGGCTCGAGCGGGTCGCGCCTGATCGTGACCCTGCTCGGCCGACTCGAGCGCGAGGGGGCTCGCTACGGGCTCGCCACGATGTGCGTCGGCGTCGGCCAGGGAACGGCGATGATCGTGGAGCGTCTGACATGACACTGCACATCGACGAGCAGAACGACCGGGTCGTCGCGACCCTGGATCGGCCCGAGAAGCGCAATGCCATCGACCAGGAGACGATCGACGCGCTGCACGAGCTGTGCGCGATGCTCGAGACATCGCCGCGCACGCTGATCCTTGCGGGGTCCGCCGGCGTCTTCGCGGCAGGTGCCGACATCGCCCAGCTGCGCGACCGCACCGCGGACGACGCCAGGAAGGGCATCAACGCGACCGCATTCATCCGCGTCCATGAGCTCCCCATGCCGGTGATCGCGGCTATCGACGGCTATGCGCTCGGCGGTGGCGCCGAGCTCGCCTACGCGGCGGACATCCGCATCGCGACGCCTTCTCTGCGCATCGGCAACCCCGAGACCGGACTCGGGATCATCGCGGCGGCCGGTGCGACCTGGCGGCTGCCGGAGATCATCGGCGAGGCACGAGCGAGCGAGCTGCTTCTCACCGGACGAGCGCTCGAGGCCGAGGAGGCGTTGAGCTGGGGGCTGGTGTCGTCGCTGCATGCGACCGATGACCTGCTTCCGGCCGCCCATGCGATCGCCGACCGGATCGCAGCGAACGACCCTCTGGCGACGCAGTACACGAAGCGCGCATTGGGAACTCCTCGGACTCAGCATCCGGCGATCGAGTTCGAACTGCAGGCCGAGCTGTTCGAGTCGCCCGAGAAGCACCGCCGGATGACCGCGTTCCTCGAGAGGAAGAGCCGATGAGCAGCGATGACGAAGCGCCCGGCACCGTCGGTGTCCTGGGCGGGGGACGCATGGGAGCCGGCATCGCGCACGCATTCCTGCTCGCAGGCTCGCGCGTCAGCGTCGTCGAGCGCGATGCGGCGAGCGCCGAAGCCGCGCATGACCGCATCCGCGACAGCATCCGACGATCGGTCGACCGCGACGCGTCACTCGATGAGGCCGAGATCGGCGCTCGCCTGATGACCGGCACCGACATCGCCTTCTTCGCCGACAGCGACCTCGTGATAGAGGCCGTGCCCGAGGATCGCGACCTCAAAGAGCAGGCGCTCGCCCGCGCCGAGGCCGCCATGCCCGCCCACGCGACTCTGGCGAGCAACACCTCGTCGATCTCCATCGACGACCTGGCGGTGGCCCGTCTGCGGCCGGAGCGATTCCTCGGTCTGCACTTCTTCAATCCGGTTCCCGCGTCGGCTCTCGTCGAGATCGTGCACGGTGCGGCGACCGACCGGCGCATCACCGAGAGTGCGGGCCGCTGGGTCAGCGCCCTGGGCAAGACGCCGATCGTCGTGCGCGACTCCCCCGGTTTCGCGTCGTCGCGGCTGGGCGTGATGCCCGGCCTCGAGGCGATCAGGATGCCCGACGAGGGTGTCGCATCGGCAGCCGACATCGACGCGGCCATGACGCTGGGATACCGGCATCCGATGGGCCCGCTGCGCACCACCGACGTTGTCGGGCTCGATGTGCGGCTGGGCATCGCCGAAGAGTTGGAACGTACGCTCGGCCAGCGGTTCGCTCCGCCGGATCTGCTGCGGCGCATGGTCGCCGAAGGAAAGCTGGGCCGCAAGAGCGGCGAAGGGTTCTACGCATGGAACGAGGAGAGATAACCGAGTATCTGCCGAGTTACGTCCAGGGCGAGTGGTGGACCCCGTCGTCCCCCGAACGGTCCACCGATGTCCGCGACGCGTCCACGGGCGAGGTCGTCACGCGCGTCTGCACCGACGGCCTCGATCTCGCCGGCGCGCTGGAGCACGCTCGATCCGTGGGTCAGCGAAGCCTCGGCGCCCTCACCTTCCATCAGCGCGCGGTGCTGCTGAAGCAGTTCGCCCTCGCCCTCACCGACCGCAAGGACGAGCTGTACGCGCTCTCCTCCCGCACGGGCGCCACGAAGGCCGACTCGTGGGTCGACATCGACGGCGGCATCGGCGTGCTCTTCTCGTACTCCGGCAAGGGCCGCCGTGAGCTGCCCAACAGCCGCGTGCACGTCGACGGACCGGTCGAGCCCCTCTCGAAGGACGGGTCGTTCCTCGGACGCCACGTCTACACGACGCTGCCCGGCGTCGCCGTGCAGATCAACGCTTTCAACTTCCCCGTGTGGGGGTCGCTCGAGAAGTTCGCGCCGGCGTTCCTCGCCGGCATGCCGACCCTCGTGAAGCCGGCGACACCCACCGGATACGTCGCCGAGGCGATGGTGCGCATCCTCGTCGAGTCGGGTCTGCTTCCCGACGGCTCGCTGCAGCTCGTGAGCGGAAGCGTGCCCGACCTCTTCGAGAACCTGCGGCTCGGCGACATCGTCGGGTTCACCGGCAGCGCCTCGACCGCCGAGAGCCTCAAGGCACACCCCTCGGTGCAGACCGGCGGAGTGCGGTTCACCGCCGAGACCGACTCGATCAACGCCTCGGTGCTCGGCACGGATGCGACCGAGGGCACCCCGGAATTCGACGCCTATGTGCGTCAGCTCGTCACCGAGATGACGAGCAAGGCCGGACAGAAATGCACGGCGATCCGACGAGCCATCGTGCCGGTGGGTTCTGCCGACGCAGTGATCTCCGCAGTGCAGGCCCGCATCGCCGAGAAGACGGTACTGGGCGACCCCCGCGCCGAGGGCGTCACCATGGGCCCCCTCGCCTCGACGGGGCAGCGCGACGAGGTGCTGCGTCAGGTCGGCCGGCTGCAGGCGGCGGGCGGACGGATCGTGGTCGGGACGACGGATCCTCCGGAGGTGCGGCTCGCCGACGGGCGCACGAGCGTCTCGCCCGACGGTGCGTTCGTCGCGCCGATGCTGCTGCGCTTCGACGATCCGCAGACGGACGCTGCGCACTCGGTCGAGGCCTTCGGCCCCGTCTCGTCGCTGCTCACGTACGACACCACCGCCGACGCTGCGGCGCTCGTCGCTCGCGGCGGGGGCTCTCTGGTGACCAGCATCGCGACCCACGACCCTGTGCAGGCGGTGGAACTGGCCACGCGCATCGCGCCGTTCAACGGCCGGATGCTGCTGCTCGACCGCGACGATGCGCGTTCGTCGACCGGCCACGGCTCACCGCTGCCGAACCTCGTGCACGGCGGCCCCGGGCGGGCGGGCGGCGGAGAGGAGCTCGGCGGCATCCGCGCGGTGCTCCATCACATGCAGCGCACCGCGGTGCAGGGCTCGCCCGAGATGCTCACCGCGCTGACCGGTGTGTGGCACGCGGGCGCGGCCGCGCACAGCGACGGCCGGCATCCGTTCCGGAAGTCGCTCGCTGAGCTCCGCATCGGCGACCAGATCGTCTCGGCATCCCGCGAGGTGACGCTCGCCGACATCGAGACGTTCGCGCACTTCACCGGCGACACGTTCTACGCGCACATGAACGAGGCTGCGGCCGCGGCGAACCCGTTCTTCCCCGGACGAGTCGCCCACGGCTATCTGCTGGTCTCGTGGGCCGCCGGTCTCTTCGTCGACCCGGAGCCCGGCCCCGTGCTCGCGAACTACGGCCTCGAGAACCTGCGGTTCATCACTCCGGTCTCACCCGGCGACACCATCCGGGTGGAGCTGACCGCCAAGCAGATCACCCCGCGCGAGACCGACGAGTACGGCGAGGTGCGCTGGGATGCCGTGATCCGCAACCAGAGCGACGAGCTCGTCGCGACGTACGACGTGCTCACGCTGGTGACCAAGCAGCCGACGCCCGAGGTCGTCGCCGCATGAGGCCGATGATGCAGCGCGATGCCGCCTCGGCGATGCTCGGCATGACCGTCGATCTCGATGCGCCCGGCGAGGCCGTCGTATCGATGACGGTGCGCGACGACATGCTGAACGGCTTCTCGATCACGCACGGCGGTCTGGTGTTCACGCTCGCCGACACGGCGTTCGCCATCGCCTGCAACGAAGACGAGCGGGTCACCGTCGCCGGTGGCGCCGACATCACCTTCCTGAAGTCGACGACCGCAGGCCAACGGCTGACGGCCCGAGCGGTGCGCCGGGTCGTCAGCGGTCGCAACGGCATCTACGACGTCACCGTGACCGATGACTCCGGCGACGTCGTCGCCGAGGTTCGCGGCCGCTCACTGACGACGAACCGGTCGCTGGCCGGGTGACCGGACGCATGCTCATGGGCCCGACCGCGACGACGGAGTCGACGATGAACGAAGAACGAGCCGAGATCGGAACAGAGCCTCAGCTGCATTCCCCCGAGGCGCTCGCCCGCCTGCAGCTGCAGCGGTTGCAGTGGACGGTGCGGCACGCCTATGAGAACGTGTCGGTCTACCGCCGCAAGTTCGACGACCACGGCGTGCATCCCGACGACATCCGCACTCTCGACGACGTGCAGAGGCTGCCTTTCACCACCAAGGCAGACCTGCGCGAGAGCTACCCGTTCGGCATGTTCGCGGTGCCCATGCCCGATGTGCGCCGCATCCATGCGTCCTCGGGCACGACGGGGCGTCCGACCGTCGTCGGCTACACCGACGGCGATCTCGACCGGTGGAGCGATCTGATCGCGAGGTCGCTGCACGCGGCCGGAATCCGCGCGGGCATGAAGGTGCACAACGCCTACGGCTACGGACTCTTCACCGGCGGGCTCGGGGCGCACGCCGGCATCGAGCGGCTGGGGGCCACGGTGATTCCGGTGTCGGGAGGGCAGACCGCACGACAGGTGCAGCTGATCACCGACTTCGAGCCTGACGCGATCCTCTGCACCCCCAGCTATCTGCTCACGATCGCGGATGCCATGGAGGCGGCGGGTATCGACCCGACGACGACGTCGCTGCGAGTGGCGGTGCTCGGCGCCGAACCGTGGACGAACGAGATGCGCCGCGAGATCGAGAGGCGTCTGAACATCGATGCCGTCGACATCTACGGCCTCAGCGAGGTCATGGGACCCGGTGTCGCGAGCGAGAGCGTGCTGACCAAAGACGGTCCGCACATCTGGGAGGACCACTTCCTTCCCGAGATCATCGACGGCGACTCCGGCGTCCGCATGCCGGACGGCGAGCTCGGCGAGCTCGTCTTCACGTCGCTCACCAAGGAGGCGTTCCCGGTCATCCGATACCGCACCCGCGATCTGACGCGCCTCCTGCCCGGAACCACCTACCCCGCGCTTCGGCGCATGGAGAAGATCACCGGGCGTAACGACGACATGATCATCCTGCGGGGGGTGAACCTCTTCCCCACGCAGATCGAGGAGCTCGTGATGGGCATCGAGACGCTGACTCCGCACTTCGTGCTCGAACTGCACCATGTCGGGCAGCTCGACACCATGACCGTGCGCATCGAGCGGCATCCGTCGCTGAGTGCCGAGGAGTGCGATGCCGCGGCCGCGGTGCTGCACCATCGCATCAAGATGCACATCGGCACCAGCGTCGACGTCAAGGTCGAGGAACCCGGCACGCTGCCCCGCAGCGAGGGCAAATACAAGCGCGTCTACGACCTGCGCTGAGGTCGATATCGCCTCTGCGAACGCGAAGCCGTCACGTTGTGAGCCGACAGACGATCGAGCGGCTTCGGGATATCGCGGCCGCCTGCGAGGCGGTGGCGCGAAATGAGAGACGTCAGCCTCAGCCGCGCAGCGCGAGGACGAACGGCAGCACGTCCGTCGCACCGGCCTGACGGAGCGTGCGCGAGGCTACGGTGAGCGTCCAGCGACTGTCGGCGAGGTCGTCGACGAGGAGCACCGGCCCCTCGGGGACATCGAGCCCCTGCGCGCTGAACCTGTCCCACAGACCGGCGAGACGGAACACGCTGTTGCCGCCGGACTGCCCCGTCGGTCCGCCGTTCACGAGGTCGAGCGCACCGAGGTACGGAAGCCGGCCGATCTCGGAGATCCCCCGGGCGAGGGAGTCGACGAGCAGCGGATGCGACCGCGACGGCATGGCGATGACGGCGACCGGGCGCTCCGCCCAGCCCCAGCCCGCGAGCACCCGCACGCAGCCGGCCAGCACCTGGGGAGTCACCGCGGCATCGGACGCGCCGGCGGCGAAGAGCTCGCGCAGAGTGCCGCCCCAGCCGAGGTCGGTCAACCGGGCGAGGGCCCGGCCCTCGCCCGCCTGCTCCCCCGCGGGGATGCGTCCCTTGACCGGAACGTCGAGCTTGTCGGCCCCGGTCGGCCATGCCCGGCGCGGCTCGACGGGAACACCCACCCGGTCGAGCGACTCCGCAGCCTGCGTGGTCGCGGCCTCGCCGATCTCGCTCGGGAACCACACACCTGCACAGTTGTCGCATCTGC
>NZ_JAGGPD010000558.1:0-2604 GCF_018613995.1 Microbacterium sp. ISL-103
CGACCCTGTTGCGCGACCCGGCGCCCGCCGACGTCGCCCGACTGCTCGAGGCAGGCCGCGGCACAATTCGCCAGGTCACCATCGCTCCCGAGCTCCCGGGCGGTCTCGACGCCGTGCGGATGATCGTCGAGTCGGGAGCCGTCGCCGCCGTCGGCCACACCAGCGCCGATGCCGCGATGGCAGTGGCGGCATTCGAGGCAGGGGCCTCGCTGCTGACCCACGCCTTCAACGCCATGCCCGGGATCCACCACAGAGCGCCCGGCCCCGTTCTGGCCGCGGCCGCCGACCATCGGGTGGTGCTCGAGGCCATCGCCGACGACGTGCACCTGGATCCTCACGTGATCAAGCTCGTCTTCGACTCGGCCCCGGGTCGCGTGGCGCTCATCACCGATGCGATGGCGGCCGCGGGCAGCGCCGACGGACACTACGACCTGGGCGCGGTGAGCGTGACGGTCGAAGCCGGTGTCGCCCGTGCCGACGACACCGGCTCGATCGCGGGATCGACGCTCACTCAGGACGTCGCACTGCAGCGTGCCATCGCCGCCGGTGTGGATCTGCCCGAGGCGGTGCGCGCGCTGACCGCCACCCCGGCGCGGGCCATCGGTGCGGGCGACCGCTTCGGCCGCCTCGCGACGGGATACGTCGGCGATGCCGTGCTGATGGACGAGCGACTGCACGTCGTGCGCGTCTGGGTGGGCGACCGGGCCTAGTCCGGAGCCGCGCGCGCATCGACGAGCAGCACTGCGGTCTCCGGTCGCGTGTGCGGGAGAGGGAGTGGGGCCGCCGTTCCCCAGAGCGGCGACCCCGTCATGTTCCCCCCAATGTCGAGAGCTGGCGGGTCGAGCGCTCCTCCCCCGAGGTGCCCGACCCGCCATGCCGGTGCACTTACCCCTTGCACCAGCGCCTGGGTTCCGCCCCCCGGTGGAACCCCATGGCTGTCTCTATGTGATGAGACGAAGAGGACGCCCGTTCATTACGCGAGTTCCCAGGATTTTTTCGAGATTGTTCCGCGGGGTCGACCGTTTCGCCCCTGACCAGGCTTTTTTCGAAACAGAAGATCACGGCTGAGTTTTCACCAAGGGGTGGCAAGGCTGAGTGATCAGAGAGAGAATGGAAAAGGCGCGTGATGAAAATGGGGTTCACGCGTCTCTTCATGTGGGGGCGCGCTCGCTCACCCACGACAGATGGATGACAGTGGACCACGACAGCACTTCGCACGAGGAATCGATCGCAGACGCCGATCTCGTCCTGCGCACCCGCTCGGGTGATGCAGCGGCGTTCGGTGAACTCTGGAGGCGGCACTACCCCTCCGGCATGTCGGTCGCCCGATCGATCACGTCGTCGATCGATCCCGACGACCTCGTGCAGGAGTCGTACACGCGCATCTACCAGGCCATCATCAAGGGCGGTGGGCCCAACGGCTCCTTCCGCGCCTACCTCTTCACCAGCATCCGCAACACCGCCGCGGCGTGGGGTCGCTCCCGTCGCGAGTCCGCGATCGATGAGCTCGACACCGTCGCAGACCCCGACAGCACCGAGCAGGCCGCGAACGAGGCCCTCGACCGCAGCCTCACCGCCCAGGCGTTCCGCAGCCTCCCCTCCCGCTGGCAGGAGGTGCTCTGGTACACCGAGATCGAGCAGATGAAGCCGCAGGAGGCAGGCCCCCTTCTCGGGATGAAGGCCGGCGCCGTCTCGCAGCTCGCATTCCGTGCACGCGAAGGACTTCGCGAGGCCTGGATCCAGGCGCATCTGCGCAGTGCCGCACCCGACTCCGACTGCCAGTGGACGATCGAGCATCTCGGCGCCTATTCACGCGGCAACCTGAGCACCCGCGATCACAAGCGCCTCGAGATGCATCTCGACGAGTGCGCACGATGCATGATCGTCGCCGCCGAGGCCAAGGATGTGTCCAAGCGCCTGGCGCTCGTGCTCCTTCCGCTCGTCCTGGGAGTGTCCGGCTCGGCCGGATACCTCGCCACCCTCCAAGGCGGCGGAACGCCGATCGTCGCCCTCGCCGCGATGCCCTCGGGCGTCACGGAAGGTGCCGTCGTCGTCGCAGGGGGCGGCACAGCCGTGGCCGGGTCGTCGACCGGCGGCGCAACCGCCGGTACGTCGGGCGGCGCAGGTAGTGCCGGTGCCGGTGGGGCCGGCGCCGGAGGCGGAATCTTCAGCGGTGTCGGGGCGCTCGTGGGCGCAGGACCCGCCGCGCTCGTCGTCGCCGGTGTGGTCGCTGCCGCGACCATAATCCCCGGCCTCGCCGGAGCGACCCCCGCAGCGTCTCTGCCGAGCGCCGGAGACACCGATTCGTCCATCAGCGCCGACGTCGGACCCGATGACTCGATGTCCGAAGACAAGACCGTGATCCTCGACGATGTCGAGCCCGACCCCGAGCCCGTGACACCGCCCGTCGAGGCGCCCATCACGCCAGAGCCCGCGGAAGACATCGCGCCGGCGATCGTCGCACCGCCCGCTCCCGCTGAGCCCGTGACACCCGCTCCTCCCGTCGAGACGCCTCCGCCCGTGGATCCCGGAGGCGAGAACCCCGGAGGAGAGAACCCCGGAGGCGAGAACCCCGGAGGCGAGAACCCCGGAGGCGAAAACCCC
>NZ_JAGGPD010000558.1:2686-6620 GCF_018613995.1 Microbacterium sp. ISL-103
AGGCGAAAACCCCGGAGGCGAGGAGCCGGGCGACGGCGAGACCGAACCGGCTCTCCCCGAGGGCACCCCGACCTTCTCCGGCACGTCCGTCGAGTTCGAGTTCCTCAACGGCCGACTCGTCACGACGCACTACGCGATCGCCGTCTCCGGCACTGCCGGCCCAACACTCGGCGCATCGCCCGGTGGCGGCACTGACTCTTCCGTGCTCACGCCGACCGCCGACGACCCGACCCTCGGGTACGGAAGCATCGACCTGCGCCCCACACTCTCGGAACTCTGCAGCGATGCGACCGTCGAGTTCTTCTACACGACCGAGACCGAGACCGGTTCGGCATCGAGCGCCACCCTCTCTCAGCTGTGGGACATCCGAGACCTGCCGCTCTTCGACGTCGCCTGCCTGCTCGCCGACGAGGCGCCGGCTGACGAGGCCGCCGCAACGGTGCCCGAGGCCACGCCCGCATCGCCGGTCGACACCGCTCCGGTCGACGAGGCTCCGGTCGACGAGGCACGGACAGAAGAGGCCCCGGTCGACGCTGCTCCCGCTCCTGTCGAGCAGCCGGCTGAGGCTCCCGTCGAGTCACCGGCCCCCGTGACGGCGGTCCCGACCGAGACGACGGCGCCCGAAGACCGGGCTGCCGTCGACGCGCCCGCAGCGCCGGTCGACGAGGGTGTTCCCGCGCTCTGACCCGCCATCGGCGGCGAATAGACTGGATCCATGACCCAGGATCCCGTCTCCGTCCCCGGCGTCGACCGCCCCAGCTTCGCTGTGCTCGACATCGTCCGATCGATCGTCCTGGTCGTCGCCATCGGCTCTCTCGCCCTGTGGGGATTCGCCACCTGGCCGTTCCCGTGGAACCTGGTGCTCGGCATCGGCGCTCCCCTCGTCGTGATCCTCGTCTGGGCGCTCTTCCTGTCGCCGCGCCCCGTGCTGCGACTGCACCCGTTCCTGCGCGCCGCCGTCGAACTGCTCATCTACGTCGGCGTCACGATCGCCTGGTGGCTGATGGACCAGCCGATCATCGGCGTCGCGTTCGCCGTCGTCGCGGTGGGAACGGGCGTGGTCAGCGGGCGTCGTCGCATCGCATGAGCACCCTCGACCTGCTCGTCTCCGCCCTCGGCACTCTCGTCGACACCGACCCGTCGTCGCTCGAGGAGGCTCGCGCCGACCACTCGGGGCACGCGGCCCCCGGCAGACCGCTCGCGGTCGTGCACGCCGAGGCCGTCGAACACGTCCAGACCGTCATGCGCATCGCCACCGAGTCCCGCACTCCCGTCGTGGTCCGAGGGGCAGGCACCGGCCTCGCCGGAGCCGCGAACGGCGGAGACGGTGAGATCGTGCTCTCCACCAGGCGCATGACCGCGGTCCACGAGATCCGCGCAGACGATCTGCTCGCCGTGGTCGAACCCGGCATCCTCAATGCCGATCTCAACGACCTGCTGGCCGAACACGGCCTGTGGTGGGCACCCGACCCCGCCAGCCGCGCCATCTCGACCGTGGGCGGCAATATCGCCACCGGCGCCGGCGGCCTGCTCTGCGCCAAGTACGGGGTGGTGAGAGATGCGGTGCTGGGTCTCGATCTCGTGCTCGCCGACGGCCGCCTGATGCACCTCGGGCACCGCAGCGTGAAGGGCGTGACGGGTCTCGATCTCACCTCGCTGGTCATCGGATCCGAGGGCACGCTCGGCGTCGTCGTGGGCGCGACCCTGAAGCTCCGGCGCCTGGTCGAAGGGACGACCTGCACCATCACCGCGACGTTCCCGGATGTGCGCACCGCTGCCGCCGCGTCCGCCGCGGTCACCGCCTCGGGCATCCAGCCGGCCATCATGGAGCTCATGGACTCCGCGAGCCTGGCCGCCGTCCCCGCGCTGCTGCAGCTGCCCTTCCCCGCGCCCGGCAGCGCGCAGCTGACGATCCAGACCGACGGCCCCGCATCCGTCGCCGAGGCGACCACGATCGCGACGATCCTCGAGGCGCACGACGGCGCGACGCAGGTCTCGCACGACCGTGACGAGGGCGAGCGGCTGCTGGCCATCCGCCGCGCCATGCATCCGGCGATGTCCGCTCTCGGCACGACCCTCATCGAGGACGTCTCGGTGCCGCGCAGCGCGATGCCCGCGATGTTCGACGAGATCGCGCGCATCGAGAAGGCCTATTCGATGGCGATCCCGACCGTGGCGCATGCGGGTGACGGCAACCTGCACCCGAACTTCATCTTCGAGGGCACCGAGCCCCCGGCTGAGGTGTGGGCGGCCGCAGACGAGCTGTTCCGGGCTGCGATCGCTCTCGGCGGCACTCTCACGGGTGAGCACGGAATCGGCACGCTGAAGAGCCGCTGGCTGGCCGACGAGCTCGGCGACGACCAGTGGGAGCTGCAGCGGCAGATCACCCGCGTCTTCGACCCGCTCGGCATCCTCAACCCCGGCAAGGTCTTCGCCGTCGATGCCTGACATCCACGTCAGCGCCGCCGTGATCGTCGACGATGCCGGCCGCGTGCTCGTCGTGCGCAAGCAGGGTACGACGAGGTTCATGCAGCCCGGCGGCAAGCCCGAACCGGGCGAGACGCCGTCGCAGACACTGATCAGGGAGCTGCACGAAGAACTCGGCTTGACGCTCGACGAGGCCGATCTCGAACCGCTCGGCACTTTCGTGTCGGAGGCGGCGAACGAACCGGGTCACCGCGTCGTCGCCGAGGCCTTCTCGGTCTCGATCGCACGAGCCGAGGTGGTCGTGCAGGCCGAGCTCGCGGAGCTGCGCTGGATCACCCCTGCCGATGCCGAGACGCTGCCTCTGGCGCCGCTGAGCACCGAGCACCTGCTCCCGCTCGCCTGGCCCGGATCGGGGCGCTGAGCGCGATCAGCTGACCGCGATCAGATGCCTTGCCAGTCGGGCTTGTTGGCGTACGTGTAGCGGTAGTAGTCGGCGAGCCTGAGGCGCGACGCCGCGGCCTCGTCGACGACGACCGTGGCGTGCGGGTGCAGTTGGATCGCCGAGCCGGGAAGGATCGCCGAGAGTGGGCCCTCGACCGCATCCGCCACCGCCTGCGCCTTGCCCTCGCCGAACGCCAGCAGCACGAGGTGACGTGCCCTCAGGATGGTGCCGAGGCCCTGGGTGATGCAGTGCCGGGGCACATCGTCGATCGAGTCGAAGAAGCGTGCGTTGTCTTCACGGGTCTGCTCGGTCAGCGTCTTCACGCGCGTCCGAGAAGCGAACGACGAACCGGGCTCGTTGAACCCGATGTGGCCGTCGGTGCCGATGCCGAGGATCTGCAGGTCGACTCCCCCGGCCGCGTCGATGGCGGTCTCGTAGTCGTCACCCGCGTGCTGGATCGTGGCCTGCGCGCCGTTCGGCACGTGGATGCGTCGCGGGTCGAGGCCCAGCGGCTCGACGACGTCACGGGTGATGACCGACCGGTAGCTCTCGGGGTGCGCCGGGTCGAGCCCGACGTATTCGTCGAGGGCGAAGCCGCGCACCGGCAAGACGTCGCGCCCTGCCAGTCGCGAGCGCAGCGCCTGGTACACCGGAAGCGGGGTCGACCCGGTCGCGAGGCCGAGCACCGCATCCGGGCGGCCGTCGATCAGCTCGACGATCTCTGCCGCGACGAGGGCTCCTGCGGCGTCGGCGTTCTCGACGATGACGACTTCAGCCATGGGACACGATCTCCTTCGAGGGGGTGGATGCGCCGACGACCGCGGCGCCGAAAGCGGCCGCGGGGGAACCGGCGGGAAGCAGTTCGACGCGCTCGTCCAGGTGCAGCGAGCGCATGAAGGGCGAGGCGGCGGCGCCGTCCTGCAGAGCGGCCCGCACCCCGGCGAGCAGCCGGTCACCGAGAGCGGTGAGGCCACCGCCGATGATCACGCGCTCGACGTCTGCCGAGAGCACGAGGGCCCGCATGGCAGCGGCCGCGCCGTGGCAGAGATCGGCACGCACGCCGGC
>NZ_JAGGPD010000559.1 GCF_018613995.1 Microbacterium sp. ISL-103
GTCCTCGGCTTCTACGCCGTCGTGGCCCTGCTGACGATTGCGCTTCTCGCCTGGGCCTCCGCGCAGCCGCACGCAGCAGCGCCCGCCAGCGAAGGCGAAGGCCCGGCAACATCTGTCACCCTGCCCCCAGGAACCTCCGCCACAGCAAAGTTTCCGGCACCGCCCGTAGCTGAGTTTCGAACCATCACGGCAGATACGCTCTCAATGGTCCAGGCAGGGAAGCAGAAGGCGGCCACTGCGAGGATCACGGATCTGGAGAAGGCATGGGACGATGCCCAGCCGTCGCTGCAACCTCTCGATGATACGGGATGGATGTACATCGACGGGCAGATCGACGCAGCGCTGACGGCGGTGCGAGCGGACTCGCCCGACCCCGCAGAAGAAAAGGCCGCGCTGTCGGCCCTGCTCGCCACGCTCGACTGACCGAGGCGGCCTGAGCCGCGCCGCACAAGGTGAAGGGGCCGGACGCGATGCGCGCCCGGCCCCTTCCTTCAGTGATCGTCAGTTCCCTGCGGGAGCCTCGCCATGGTCATTGGTCTCGACGTCGGTGTCTGCGGCACCGGGACCGTCATCGTTGGTCTCCGCCTCCGTCGCACCGGGACCGTCATCGTCGGTCTCGGAATCGGAGTCGGTGGCGCCGGGAGCATCGTCGTTCGTCTCGACGTCGGTGTCTGCGGCACCGGGGCCGTCATCGTTGGTCTCCCCGTCGTTGTCAGCCGTCGTGGAGTGGGACGACGTCGGGGATGTGGGCGTGGCGGCTTGAGCGGGGAGGCTCAGGGCGAGTCCGCCGACCGCGATGGCGATCGCCGCCGCTCCTATCCCGCTGCCGATCATGAGCTTCTTCTTCGTGAGCATGGCTTCGTTCCTTTCCAGGCAGGGTGCCCGTCGCATCACACGCTCCTCCGCCGCCTGTAAGAAACCGCCAAGAAACCGAGTCTCTCGACAGCGTCGGCCATTCTGAGAGGTTTCTTAGCAGCTGGCGAGGAAAGTGGAGCGCATGCCCCCTGTACGACGCCTTCCACCGATCGCGCTCTGGCTCATCGCGGGCGCGATGTTCGCCGCGATCGAAGCCCTTGGCCTGATCGTCAGCGGCAACCCGTCCATCACCGCCGCCGAGATGAACGCCGTGATCGCGGTGAACGGCTTCCATGCCCCCGTCTTCGATGCGATCGCCCAATCCATCGATGTCGTCTTCGGTCCACGTTTCGCGGCCCTCGTCGCTGTGCTGGCGGTCGTGACCGCGGGCCTGATCGGGCGGTCGTGGCTCACCGCCTTGCGCATGGCTCTGCTGATCGCTATCCCGTGGGCTGCCGCCGACGTCATCAAGGTGATCATCCAGCGGCCCCGACCGGACATGTCGCTGCTCGCACATCCGCTGCTCGTGGAGCCAACCTCGTTCAGCTATCCCAGTGGACACACGGCCTTCGCAACCGCACTCGGGATGAGCGCGGTGGTGATGCTCACCGGGTGGCGATATCGGGCAGCGGCGATCGTGGTGGCAACCGTGGTCGCGCTGACGACGGCGTGGTCGCGCATGTACCTTGGAGCGCACTATCCCTCCGACGTGCTCGGGTCGCTCCTGTTGGTCTCTGTGTGGTGCCTGTGTCTCGGAGCGCTGATGAGGAACAGTCGCCTCACGCGCCCCCGGCGGCGAGACAAAGAGGTGGATGCTCGGGTCCGCGTAGTGGATTCTGGGATGGAAAGAGGAGATTCGTGAACGAGCAGCGAGCAACGACGCCGTCAGCCAACCGACCGCGTCTCCTGCTCGTGGAGGATGACCCTCAGCTGGGTCCGCTGATCGCGCGGGTGCTCGACGAGGTGTACGACGTCACCCTCTTCACTGACGGTGCAGAAGCCCTCGGTAACGCCCAGGAACAGCGATACGACGCGATGATCATCGACCGCCGCCTCCCGACCATCGATGGCATCTCCATCGTCGAGACCCTCCGACAGGGCAACAACACCACCCCCATGCTCATCCTCACAGCCCTCGGCAGCGTGCACGACAAAGTACGCGGCCTGGACGCCGGGGCCAACGACTACCTGGTCAAGCCGTTCGAATTCGACGAACTCTTCGCCCGGCTGCGCGCAATCCGCCGCGTCTCCAACGGCGAGGGCCCGTTCGTCCGCATCGGCGGATGGGAGTTCTACCCGGACTCGCGAGCCATCTACTCCCCGTACGACGGACGAACCATCCTCACCGATCGGGAGACGACGTTACTGACACTGCTTGCCGCCCACCCCGAACGGACCTTCAGCCGTGAGGACATCCTCGAATCGGTGTTCTCCCCCACCGACACACCCGGGACCGTCGACACATACGTGCACTACCTTCGACGCAAGACCGACATCGATATCGTCACTACAGTCCGCGGGCGCGGATATCGACTGGGGCAACTGTGAGCCGCGACCGATCACCACTCGACTCGGATTTACGACTGGTCCGAGCTGCCGCGAGACGCGTCGGCATCTGGATCGCCATCACCGTCTCGGCCCTCGTCATCGCTGTCCTGATCGCTGCTTTCCTCATAGTGTTCAGTCAGATCCCGCCCGACCACCGGTTCGCACCCGGAGGGCAGGAGACCACGGTCGACATCGAAGGCGTCGACATCGTCATCGGGGCGGTCACCGTCGGCATCGTCGCGATCGTGTTCGCTGGGACAATCGCGCTCTTCGCCACTCGCCGAGCAGTCACACCCCTCATCGATGCGCTCCAACGTCAGCGCCGCTTCGTCGCCGATGCCTCGCATGAACTCCGCACACCGCTCGCCATCCTCGACGCCCGCCTCCAAGTCCTCCAGCGCGCATCCGGCCCGAACGACCCGAGCGCCGCCATCATCACCGAACTGCGCGACGATTCACGGAACCTCAACGCCGTCGTCTCAGACCTCCTCGACTCCATCGACATCACACCGGTCGACGCAGACCCCACAGCCTCGGTCAACGACGCCATGGCCTCCGCAGCGTCAGCGATGACCATGATCGCCCAACGGCACGGCATCGAGATCGTAACGACAGCCACCTCCCCGGACGTGTCCGTCGAGATCCCCGAAGCGAGCCTTCGACGCAGCCTCATCGCTCTCCTCGACAATGCCGTCAAGCACTCACCACCCGGCGTCGTGGAGCTTAACGCGCGAGCAGACCGCCGGACCGTGGCGGTCACCGTGATCGACCATGGACCTGGCATCCAGGGGATCGACCCGCAACGCATCTTCGACCGCTTCGCCCGCTCCTCAGACGCCGTCGACGGCGGCGGCAACGCCCGCACGGGCTTCGGAATCGGCCTCGCGCTCGTGCAGGACACCGTCACCCGACACGGCGGGACAATCGCCGTCACCTCGACCTCGCCTAACGGCACTGCGCTGACCCTTACCGTACGACGATGCAGCCAACGCACAGACCGAGGATGAATCACAGAAACGGGTGTCAGTGATGTATCGCTACGGCGCGCCCGCCGCCGCCGCAACGGTCGCTACTTGGCGCTCCGACAGAGGGGGAGATACTACTCGGGGGGCCGCCGGGGGGCCGCGCATGGATCGCCACCTGAGGCCAGGTCCGGCAGATCCCAGTGTTTCCTAGGTGGGCCCTGCCGGGATCGAACCGACGACATCCACGGTGTAAACGTGGCGCTCTACCAGCTGAGCTAAAGGCCCTGGTGGCTCCCAGTCTACAGATGACTCGGTGCGCGCTGATGTCGTGGAAGGGGGATAGGCTGAGGGCGGCACGCGTTGTGCACAGCCGACAAGGCTGCCCGCGTCGCTTCCCGTTTCAATGGCATGACCTGCCAGCTTGACGAAAGGCTCCCCGTGACTGTGCACGACCAGGATCCGTATTCCCAGGGCCCCCTCGACAGCGATCCGGAGGAGACGGGCGAGTGGCAGCAGTCGCTCGACGAGCTCGTCGACGCGAAGGGCCACGGTCGTGGCCGCGAGATCATGCTCAGCCTGCTCAAGCGCTCGAAGGAGCTGCACCTGGGCGTGCCGATGGTCCCGACCACCGACTACATCAACACGATCGCTCCCGAGAACGAGCCCGAGTTCCCCGGCGACGAAGAGATCGAGCGCCGGTACCGCGCCTGGATCCGCTGGAACGCGGCCATCACGGTGCACCGCGCGCAGCGCCCCGGCATCGGCGTCGGCGGCCACATCTCGACGTACGCGTCGTCGGCCGCGCTCTACGAGGTCGGCTTCAACCACTTCTTCAAGGGTGCCGACAACGCCGGCGGCGCCGACCAGATCTTCATCCAGGGCCACGCCTCCCCCGGAACCTACGCTCGCTCGTACCTCGAGGGCCGCCTGAGCGAAGACCAGCTCGACGGCTTCCGCCAGGAGAAGTCGCACGCGCCGCACGGCATCCCGTCGTACCCGCACCCGCGTCTGATGCCGGAGTACTGGCAGTTCCCGACGGTGTCGATGGGTCTCGGCCCGATCAACGCCATCTACCAGGCGATGTCGAACAAGTACCTCGAGAACCGCGGCATCAAAGATACCTCGCAGTCGCACGTCTGGGCCTTCCTCGGCGACGGCGAGATGGACGAGGTCGAGAGCCGCGGACAGCTGCAGGTCGCAGCGAACGAAGGCCTCGACAACCTGACCTTCATCGTCAACTGCAACCTTCAGCGCCTCGACGGCCCGGTGCGCGGCAACGGCAAGATCGTTCAGGAGCTCGAATCGTTCTTCCGCGGCGCGGGCTGGAACGTCATCAAGGTCGTGTGGGGTCGCGAATGGGACGACCTGCTCGCCCGCGACACCGAGGGCGCGCTGCTCAACCTCATGAACGTCACCCCCGACGGTGACTACCAGACCTACAAGGCCGAGTCCGGCGCGTACGTCCGCGAGCACTTCTTCGGCCGCGACGAGCGCACCGCGGCTCTGGTCAAGGACTACTCCGACGACGACATCTGGAACCTCAAGCGCGGCGGCCACGACTACCGCAAGGTCTACGCCGCGTTCAAGGCCGCGACCGAGCACAAGGGCAAGCCCACCGTCATCCTCGCCAAGACCGTCAAGGGCTACGGCCTCGGTCCGCACTTCGAGGGCCGCAACGCGACCCACC
>NZ_JAGGPD010000560.1 GCF_018613995.1 Microbacterium sp. ISL-103
GTCATCGGGGCTTTTCTGCGTCTGCGTCGATGGCCGTCGCAGAGCATCCTGTGCGCTAGCGTGATGCAAACGCTTGGGGGCTGGCCATGGGGAGACTTCGGACGGCATTCGCCGCGGGAGCGATCGTCGCACTGCTCACCGGCGGCCTGACAGGCTGCGCGGGCGCGCCGGAGCGAACGGTGGATCACTCGACCTCGTCCGTCACGCTCGCCCCCGGTGAGGGGCTCGTCGTCGATTTCGGCGAGGTCAATCACACCGTGGGGGACGAATGGGTGATCACCCGAGAGCCCGACCCCGCCGTCCTCGGACCGGGGGAGCAGCGGTCGCGTTATCTGGGAGAGGACGGCGAGGCGGGCGCTTCGAGTGAGCTGTCATTCCGTTTCCCTGCGGTCGGCGACGGCACGACCGTGATCCGATTCGAGTACCACTTCCGCGGCTCGGTGCCGGAGGACGTGAGTGACCAGGAGACGGCCGAGATCACCGTCACGGTGAAGTAGCACTCAGGCGGCGTCGCCGAGGAGCATCGCCTCTGCGTCTTCGAGTGCAGGGTCCTCGGGCTGGTCGTCGATGTGGCGGAGCACCTTCCGTCCGATGAACACGGTGAGCGCCGCGAGGAGCACGGCGATCGCCGCGACCAGGTAGGGCACCGTGGCATTGAACGCGTGCCACAGGGCCGCGGCGAGCGGCGGAGCGATCGCTCCGCCGAGGAACCGCACCGAGGAGTATGCGGAGGAAGCCACGGAGCGAGGAAGGTCGGTCGCCTCCATCACGGCCTCGGTGAGCACGGTGTTCATGATGCCGAGAAGCAGGCCGCCGATGACGATGCACACGACGAGCGCCGCCGCGGACTCCACCAGGAACCCGGCGACGACCAGATCGACCGCCAGAAGGGGAAGGACGCTGAGGATGACAGCGGTGCGAGACATGCGGCGCATCATCAGAGGCGCGACCCACACGCTCGTGATCGCGAGGGCCAGACCCCATCCGAAGAAGGTGAAGCCGATGCCCATCGCGCCGAAGCCCAGGGGGAAAGGCGAGAAGGCGAGAAGGATGAAGAAGCCGATGTTGTAGAAGAACGCGGCGATCGCGAGAACGGCCAGCGCCGGGCGCCCGAGCGCCGTGAACGGCGCCGAGAACGGCTCGGGGGCGCGCTTCTCGCCAGGGCCGCGCAGCAGCACGAGGACGGCGAGGAACGCGATCGCCATGAGCACGACGACACCGAAGAACGGCGCGCGCCAGCTCTGCTCGCCCAGGAGGCCGCCGAGCAGCGGTCCGATCGCGATGCCGAGGCCGAGTGCGGCTTCGTACAGGATGATCGCCGCACTGCTGCCGCCCGATGCCGCGCCGACGATCGTCGCCAGTGCGGTCGAGATGAAGAGCGCGTTACCGAGACCCCACCCGGCGCGGAAGCCGATGACGGCATCGACGCTGCCGCTGAGAGCACACAGCAGGGCGAAGACCACGATGAGCGCGAGTCCGATGAGCAGCGTCTTCTTGGCGCCGATCCGACTCGAGATCCAGCTGGTGACGAGCATCGCGAGACCCGTGACGGCGAGGTAGCTCGTGAAGAGCAGCTCCGTCTCGAACGGGCTCGCCTGCAGCGATTCCGCGATGGCGGGAAGGATCGGATCCACCAACCCGATTCCCATGAAGGCGACGACGCACGCGAAGGCGACCGCCCAGACCTGGGCCGGCTGCTTCCACACTGAGGTGGCGGGGGTGTTCACTCTGAGGCTCCTGTCGAGTCGATGGCGGTATGGGCGGCGAGGATTTCGGCGGCGCGCCTGAGGGCGGCCCAGTCGTCGTCTCCGAGGGAGGCGAACCGGGGCGCGAGCGTGTCGCGGAATTCCTCGCGCCACGCCGCCAGTGCGCGCGACCCCGATGCGGTGATGTCCACGGCGATCGCCCGGGAGTCCTCCGCCACGGGGGAGCGCAGCACCAGACCGTCTCGCTCGAGATGCCCGATGAGGCGGGTCATCCCCGGCTGCGTCGTACGGGCTGCCGCGGCGAGCTCTCCGACTCTCTTCGGTCCTGCCTGCTCGAGCAGGTTCAGTACCCGCCATTGCGCGGCGGGAGCATCGTTGCCGGCTTCCTGTGCGGCGATTCGTCCCAGTGCATAGCCCGAGAGGACCAGTGAGGGTATGACATCCTGACGATTCATACCAAGAAGTATATACCTCTTGATATGTATTGGTTCAGCGACGGGAGTTGGCGACCCTCGCAGACAGCTGGTGCGCGTGCGCGAGCAGCGTCCTTCCCAGGTCGGCGATACGGTCGGGGCCGAATCGGAAACCGACACCGGTGAGACTCAGTGCCCACTCCGGGCGTCCGGATCGATCGAAGACCGCCGCCCCGAGCCCCCAGCTGCCTTCCACGATGAGTCCGGGGTTCACCGCGTATCCGCGCTCCTGGGTGTCGGTGAGGCGCGTTCTTAGCGCGGCATCGGCGTGTGCGCGTCCCCACTGGGTCTCGAGATCGGGGTGACGGGACAGGTAGGCGTCCACATCGTGGTCGGGGAGGAATGCGAGGATGGCGAGTCCTGCGCTCGCGACTCCCAGCGGGAATCGCACTCCCTCGCTGAGCACGAAGGATCGGATGGGGAACGAACCTTCTTCGCGGAGGAGGCACACGGTCTCATCGGCCCTGCGCACCGACAGGAACGCACTCTCCTCGGTCTTGACGGCCAGGGAGCGCACGATGTCGCGTGCCTGTGCGGTGATGTCGTATCGAGCCGCAGCGACCGAACCCATGAGGAAGAGCTCGGGGCCGGGCATCCACCGAGTGCTGTCCGGATCGCGATCGACGAGACCCTCGGCGCGCAATGCCGAAAGGATGCGATGGGCCGTCGGGCGCGACAGGTCGGCGGCCAGTGCCAGGTCGTGCAGCGCCGCGCCCTCCGGACCGCTCGCGGTGACGAGCCGGAGCAGCGAGGCCGCACGCGAGATCGCCTGGGTGCCGGGCACTCGATCTGGGGAGGATTCCATGATGTGGACGCTACGTCGTCGATCGTCCATATCGCAAGCATCGCCTTTCCTCAGCGGTCCGTGAGGCGGATGCTGGAAGGATCCCGTCTGCGAAGGAGCACATGTGATCGACAAAGAGTGGGGCTCTGCAGCCGAGGCCGTCGCCGACATCGCCGACGGTTCGTCTCTCGCGGTCGGCGGATTCGGACTCTCCGGAAACCCGATCGCACTGATCGAGGCGCTACTCGCCCAGGGAACCCTCGACCTCAGTGTGGTGAGCAACAACTGCGGTGTCGATGACTGGGGCTTGGGAATCCTTC
>NZ_JAGGPD010000561.1 GCF_018613995.1 Microbacterium sp. ISL-103
ACCAGCGGGACGATGAAGAGCAGGGCGACGAAGATCGCGGTGGGGGCGGCGTAGAGCCAGCCCTGCACCGGGCCGCCGAACGCGGTGCGAGGTCTGCGGCGACGCAGCGGGGGTGCGGCCTGGGTCATCTCGTTCTCTTTCGATCGGGACGTACGGGTGCGCCGTCGTACGCGCGTTCGGGCATGCGCGCGGGCGCGGCGCTGGCGAGGAGGATGCGGGGGCGGCGCCGGCGGCGCCACCCCCGCGGCGATCACTGCGACAGGATCGCGGTGATCTCCTCGTTGTCGGTCGGCACGGCATCCTCGCCGTCGAGCACCGCGTTGCGGATCAGTGTGAGCCAGGGGCTGCCGGGAGCGTTGAACGCCTGCTGGAAGTTGAGCGCCACCGGGGTGTCGCCTTGGGCTGCCACCTCGTTGATCGTGACGAGCCTCGGGTCGGCGGCGGAGTACTCGTTGTCGGCGAGGTCACCGCGCGACACGGCGTTGCCGTCTTTCGCGAGCACCTCGACCTGGGCCTCCTCCGACATCATCCAGTTGAGGAAGTTCCAGGCCTGGGCCGCCTTCTTCGAGTCCTTCGAGATGCCGATGCCGTCGCCTCCGACGAAGGTCGAGACGCCGCCGTCGACGCCCGGGATGCCGGCGACACCCGCGTCGAACTCGAGGGAGGGAAGAAGGGTGGCTGGGAACGGCATCACGCCGACCTTGCCCTCGCTGAACGCGGCCGTCCACGTGGGGCCCGCCTCGTCTGTCGAGCTGGGAAGCACGGCTCCGGCCTCTTCGAGCCCGGCCCACGTGTCATAGACCGCCTGGGCCGAGTCTCCGTCGAGCAGCGATTCGGTGCCGTCGTCGTTCATGACCTCGTCGCCCGATGCCCAGATCGAGGGGAACCAGGTGAAGACCAGGCATCCGCCGCAGTTCAGGCCCGTCGCCGTGCCGTAGGTGTCGGGCTTGTTCAGCGCCTGCACGGCGAGGGCGGCGTCGGCGAACTCCTCGAGTGTCGCCGGTGCCTTCTCGGGGTCGAGCCCCGCCTCGGCGAAGAGATCCTTGTTCCAGAAGAGCATCGAGAGGTCGAGCGCGAACGGCAGCACGTACTCCGCGCCGTCGACGGTGCCCGCCGAGAGGTGACCGGGGTTGATCTCGTCTTTGAAGTCGAGGCCGTCGATCTGCTCGGACATGTCCTGGAACAGACCCTGCTGCGCCCAGTTCGGCACGTAGACGATGTCGGCGGCGAAGAGATCGGGAAGACCGTTCGATCCGGCGGCGGCCCCGACCTTGGCGACGTAGTCGTCGTTCGGCACGACCGTGAGCTCGACCTGGTTCTCGTGGCTGGCGTTGTAGGCATCGACGAGCAGCTTGGCCTGGCGCTCGATGGGCGCGCGGGTCCACAGCGTCAGCGTCGTGCCGTCGTCGGTGCCTTCGGCGGTGATGGGCTCATTCGAGGCCTCGTCTGCGGCGGGCGCGCAGGCGGCGAGGCCGCCGACCAGCAGGCCGGCCGCGATGACGGCGGCGGATGCGCGTCGCGCGGCGTGTGTGCGGATGGTGTTCATGGGCGGGGGCTCCTCTGGGCTCTTCCTCGAGCGGGTGCGGTGTGGCGCTTCGACAGTGCAGCGCCGGTGTGGAGATGGTGTGGAGAGGGTCTGCGATCCGGCTTACCGAAATTTACGAAAACCCTTTCGAAAAGGTATAGCGTGGTTGTGACGGGGTCGTCAACCCTTGTTCCGATAACCTTTCAGCAACAGGGAGTGAGATGAGCGATTCGACCGGAGCGCGGGCTGTGACCCTCGGCGACGTCGCCGCGCGCGCGGGGGTGTCGATCTCGACGGCCTCCAAGGCGCTGAACGACCGGGGCGACGTGTCGGCGGCGACCCGGGCCAAGGTGCGAGCGATCGCCGATGAGCTCTCCTTCACTCCCAACGCGATGGCCCGAGGGCTCCTCGCAGGCCGCACGGGAACGGTCGGGCTGCTCACCAGCGACCTCGAGGGTCGCTTCATGCTGCCGATCCTCATGGGGGCCGAAGACGCCTTCGGCGCCGGCCGCATCAACGTCTTCCTGTGCGATGCCCGCGGAGACGCCATCCGCGAGCAGCACCACCTGCGCGAACTGCTGAGCCGTCGGGTCGACGGCATCATCGTCGTCGGGCGGCAGACGGATCCGCGTCCCTCGCTCGGGCAGGAGATCCCCGTACCGGTCGTCTACGCCTATGCGCCCTCCGACGACCCGCGCGATCTGTCGCTGACCCCCGACAACTACGCAGGAGGGCGCCTCGCGATCGAGCATCTGCTCGCCTGCGGGCGGCGGCGCATCGCGCACATCTCGGGCGACCCGACCTATGCCGCGGCTCAGGACCGCCTGGCCGGTGCCAGGGCCGCACTCGGCGAGGCGGGGCTCGAGCTCGTCGGCGAGCCGATGTTCTCGGAGTGGACGGAGCACTGGGGGCGCGATGCGGCGGCGATGCTGCTGCAGCGGCATCCCGACATCGACGCGGTGTTCTGCGGGTCGGATCAGATCGCCCGCGGCGTGCTCGACTCGGCGCGGGATCTCGGTCGATCGGTGCCGGACGACCTCGCGGTGATCGGCTACGACAACTGGGAGGTGCTCGCCGCGAACGCCCGTCCCGAGCTCACCAGCATCGACGCCAACCTGCAGCAGCTCGGTCGTCAGGCGGCGCTGCGGGTGTTCGACGCGATCGACGGCATCGACATCGGCGAGGGCGCGCACCATCTGCCGGTGCGGCTCGTGATCCGCGGATCGACGATCGCCCGGCGCTGAGGCGGGCTCGCCCGCGCCGGGGTGCGGTCAGACGTGGTCGCGCCAGGAGTGCTGGGGGTCGAACCCCAGGATGCGCCGGGCCTTGTCGATCGACAGCAGCGTCTCGTTCGGCCCGAACTCACGGGCGACCGGCACATCGGGGAAGACCTCGGCGAGCAGCTCGGCGTTCGGGCGCGACATCACCGTGTCGGCGGCCGCGATGATGAAGTTGTCGAAACCGGGGGCTGCGACTTCGAGGGCGCGCTGCACCGCCTGGGCGCCGTCGCGCGCGTCGATGTAGCCCCAGAGGTTCCACTTGCGGCGGAGCGCATCGGCGTCGAAGTCAGGGAACTCGGCGTAGTCCTCGGGATTCATCACGTTCGAGAACCGCAGGGCGGTGATCGACAGGTCGGGGTGCCAGCGCACGAGCTCGGTCGCCAGATGCTCCTCGAGGGTCTTCACGAGCGAGTAGACCGATTCGGGGCGGGCGGGGTAGTCCTCGTCGACCGGCACATAGGGCGGCGGCACGTCGAACGGCAGGCCGAGAACCGTCTCGCTCGACGCGTAGACGACGCGGCGGATGCCGAGGCGCACCGCCGCCCAGAAGACGTTGAACGTGGCCGGCATGTTGTTGTGGAAGGTCGCCACGTCGCTGCGGATGCCGGGAGCCGGGATCGCGCCCAGGTGCACGACAGCGTCGATGCCGTCGTGCCGGTCGCCGACGGCCGTGAAAGCATCCACGACCTGGCCGTAATCCGTGAGATCGACCTGCACGAAGTCGGGGCCGCGAGTGCCCGCGACGTCCATGCCGATGACCTCGTGGCCGCCGGCGCGGAGTTCCCGCGCGACGACGCTGCCGAGCTTGCCCGATGATCCGGTGAGTGCGATGCGCATGTCACCAGAGTGGCA